>JAUYFP010000091.1 GCA_030690875.1 bacterium
GATCGTGTCTTTTATTAAGATAAAATATTAACCATTTAATAGCTCTTCCGGATAAATATACAGTGCGCGCATGACTACCCTTACCAATTATAACAAATTCTAAATCCTTATTTTTATATTTATTTAACACTTCAAGATTAATAGAATCTATATTAAGATTAACCAGTTCTGAGACCCTCAATCCTGTACTAAATAGAACTTCTAAAATAGCCCTATCCCTAAGACCAGAAAAAGTTTTTATATTTGGTGTTAATAATAATTTTTCTATTTGATTAATAGATAAAAACTTAACGGCCCTACTTTTTTTATCTTTACCAAGTTTAATTTTTTCCGGCGAAAGAGAGGATATATCCCTTTCCGCAAAATATAATAATAATGCTCTTAAAGCAATTAAATAATAATTTTGCGTACTTTTTCTCAAATTTGATTTAAGATAAGGATTTATATATCTAGATAGATATAACCTATAATCCCAAATATGCTTACTATTCAAAGCAGAGGGGAGTGTGGCTTGTAAATTATTTTTTATCAACCAATTCTTAAATGGCAATAAAAAATTATCATAATTTTTGATAGTTGAGTTAGAGAGGCCTCTTTCTACTTCACAATATTCTAAAAAGAAGGGGATATGTTTAATTAATGATTTATTTGATGTTTTCATCTTTATTAATACTATTGTTCGCTTAACCTATATTATGCGAACCTATATATACATTATATATGAATTTAAAAACATAGTCAATCTACTTAAAATACACCCTATCCCCGAAACGAACATCTATATAGTTTATATCAAGGCCGGTAATATTTTCATCCAACACTTTCTTCAAATTATCCAACTGAGTATTTATATCCTCATTAATATCTAGTTTGACATAAAAGCCAATATCCGTATAAAGCTCTAAATCCCAAGTATCATTTATCAGGACTCTTTTTAGTTTGAATTTAGAGTTAATCTTATCGTTCCAGCCCAAATAGATATTATTGATAATATTTACCTCATCGCTAGTGAAAATTTGGTCCTCACTGGGACGATAAGCCCGTTTATCATCTAAGATTAGATACTTTTCATCACTGGCCTCTATTTGGCGATTTAAGCCACCTTTGGCGTCTAAGAGGTATAAAGCATCATCTTTCTTCCAAATAAAATAAGATATTTTCTCTTTTAGCCAAATAGCCAGCTGGTCGGGAAATTTTTTATCTACCTTGACGCTATCAAGATTGTATTTATCAACTAAGAGCGCTTCTAGTGGCTTGGTTTTTAATAAAAAATAATTATTGTTTTTAAAAATAAAAAATCTATTAGCCATTAATTGCCCTTCTAAGCTTAAAATTATCTCTTCGGCTGACAGGTCTTGATTATCTTTGACTGTAATTTTATCTACCTTAAAATAATTTGCCTGAAATATACTTTGAATGGCTAAAATTATAAAAATCGCCCAAATAATTTTAACAATGATTTTAGAGTTACTCTTTTTCTGATCGCTATAATAAGACCGCCTCACTTTATGAGGTCTTTTTGGCAAATGTTTTTGCCAGCTTCTAATTGTCTTAATTTGTCTGGCCATTATCCTGTCCCCTGAAATAAAGCAAAAAATAAATGTGTCGTATAATATATAATTCTAAATAATAACAACTATTTTCCTAAAAATTTCTTGCCCAGATATTTCTGCAAAACCTTTGGCACTTTAACTGTGCCGTCCTTTTGCTGATTTTGCTCTAAAATGGCTGGAAAAATTCGACTAGTGGCCAGACCCGAGGCATTCAAAGTATGAACAAATTGATTGCGACCGTCTTTATCTTTGAAGCGCACATTACCGCGACGCGCCTGATATTCAAGGGCGTTAGAAACACTAGAAACCTCTTTATAAATTTTCATGCTGGGAATCCAAACTTCCAGATCAACTGTTTTGGCCATAGCCGCGCTACAATCAGCGGCCGCTAATTGAACAGTATTAAAATGCAGATCAAGACCAGCCACCAATTCTTCAGCATACTTTAATAGTTCGGCAAAAGAATCCCAAGATTCAGCCGGCTTGGCAAAATGAAACATTTCAATTTTATTGAACTCATGCCCACGAACCATTCCCCGCTCCTCGGCTCGATAAGCACCAGCTTCTCTTCTAAAACAAGTGGAATAGGCAAAATATTTTAAAGGCAATTTTTCCGCTGGTAAAATTTCCTCGGCGTGATAATTGCCCAGCATCATTTCGCTGGTGGCATTGAGACACAAGCCGTCTTTTTCTATCCAATACAAATCATCTTTGAATTTTGGCAAATGGCCGGAAATATAAGCTGATTTTTCATTTAACAAAAATGGTGGAATGATAAATTGGTAGCCGTGCTTACGGTGAAAATCTATAAAATAATTCAGCAAGGCCCATTCTAATAAAGCGCCATCGCCGGTATAAGCCCAGAAACCGCTACCTGACATCTTAGTTGCTCTTTGATAATCAATCAGGCCCAAATTGGTGGCTAATTCCACGTGATTTTTCGGCTCAAAATCAAAATGAGGCGGTTTTTTAAAAGTTTTGATAATTTGATTATTTTCTTTGCCACCGGCAGGAACATCATCAGCCAAAATATTTGGCAAAGTGGATAATTTAGCTAGCAAATCAGCTTCTACTTTTTTCAATTGCTCTTCCAAATTTTTTATCTCTTCGCCTAAGGCCTTCATTTCTTTGATGGTCTTGGCATCTGGTTTGGTTTTGGAGGCCTTATTTCTCTGAGCAAGAAGTTTTTCCACCTGCAAAAGCAAATGACGACGATTGTCGTCCAGATTGATAACCGTGTCCAGATCAAAATCTTTTTTGTTTAAGCGCTTTAAAAACGATTGCTCTACCTGAGCTTTGTTTTCTCTTATTAATTTTATGTCTAGCATATATTTATCTATTCTTTCGGCCTCATGGCCGGAAATAAAATAACTTCTTTGATATTTTCAATATCGCCAAATAGCATCACTAACCTATCAATGCCAATACCAAGTCCGGCAGTCGGTGGCATGCCGTGTTTTAAGGCCTCCACAAAATCGTCGTCAGCTCCTTGAGCTTCTTCATCGCCGGCCTCGCGCAATTTCTTTTGCTCTTTGAATCTCTCGGCCTGATCAAGCGGGTCGTTTAATTCCGAAAAGGCATTGCAAATTTCCGCTGTTTTGACAACCAATTGAAACCTTTCCGCATAATTTTCTCGGCCAGCTATTTTTTTGGCTAGTGGTGAAATCTCCAAGGGATGATTGATTAAAAACACCGGCTGAATCATTTTGGGGCGAACAAATTTTTTGTACAGTTCATCCAAGAGCTTTCCCCTGCCCCAAGAATCATCTACTCTAAGTCCTGCTTTTTTAGCTATGGCCATAAAGTCTTTATCACTAGTTTTTTCCAAATCAACTTTTAATTCTTTTTCCAATAATTCTTTATAATCAAGTCGCGGATAAGGCGCTTTGAAATCCAAAATATCAGCGCCATTTTTAATTTTGGTCTGACCATTATTAACTTTTTTGACTAGCCATTCTATAAAATTTTCCACAAACTTCATGTAGTCATTATAATCCTGATAAGCTTCATAGGCCTCTATCTGGGTAAACTCCGGATTGTGCTGATGATCAATACCCTCATTTCTAAAACAACGGGCAATTTCATAAACTTTATCATAACCGCCAATAATCAGTCGCTTCAAATAAAGCTCCGGCGCCACCCGCAAATACAAATCAATATCCAAAGTATTGTGGTGAGTGACAAAGGGCTTGGCCGTGGCTCCGCTGGCCACTGCTTGCAGTACCGGCGTGTCCACTTCAAAATATCCGTGGCTGTCAAAATATTCCCGACTTAAACTGATAATTTTGCTTCTTAAAGCGAAAGTTTTTTTGATTTCCGGATTGACCAGCAAATCAAGATAACGCTTTCTAAAACGCAAATCAGAATCTTTTAGTCCGTAATATTTATCCGGCAAAGGTAAAAGCGCTTTTGATAAAATTTTGAATTTGGAAACCAAAATTGTTGGCTCCTCAGTTTTGGTCAAAAATGGAATACCGCTAAATTCCACGAAATCTCCCTGATCAACATTGTCTTTAAAAATTTGATATTCTTTTTCGCCTAACTCGTCTTTGCGGATAAAAGCTTGCAATGTGCCACTAGCATCCTGAAAATGCAAAAAGCAAGATCCACCTTGAAGACGCAGGCTGTATATTCTGCCGGCCAAAACCAGCTTCTTTTTTGCCTCTAATAATTTTTTGAAGTCCGCCAAAAAATCAGCCAAAGTAGTATTTCTGCCGGTTTTGGCCGGATAAGGATCAATATGCTGTTCTTTTAGCGCTTTTAGCTTGCGTTTTCTCTGCTCGTATTCATCGTTGATATCCAAGCTTTTTTCCTGATTTTTGACCATAATTTTAAAAAATAATTACCTTATAATCATACCCAAAATCATCTTAAAAATCAAGGTGATTTTAGACAATTTCCGGTAATTTCTGGCCTTTGAATTTTTTTAAATATTTAATAAAGCTAAAAATATGATTTCGGGCTGACTTAGAAAATATGGTTTTAGGCAGAGACTCTGAAGCCGACTGACGGCGATGAAGATGAATAATTTCCGCTGTGCCGATATAAGCCACTTTATAACCCTTTTCCCAAAAGCGCCTAGACCAGTCTAAATCTTCCATATACATAAAATATCTTTCATCCAAATAGCCGACCTCGGCCAAAACTGATTTTCTAAAAATAAGGCAAGCGCCAAAAAGCGCCGGCACAAAAATATTTTGAAAATGATCTAGATCTTTCATTAAATATTTATGCAACCATTTTTTGCCGGCCTTAGAATTGCTCAAAGCAGTTCGGCGATATAATGGCAATTTCCAATCTGGAAACTCAGTGCAGGAATATTGAATACTTTTGTCGGCGTTCACTAATCTGGGGCCAGCCAAGCCAATATCAGGATTGAGCTCCATATATTTATACATCTGCTCTATCGCCTCTGACAAAATTGCCAAGTCCGGATTCATAATCATTATATATTTACCTTGCGCTTCTTTAATACCTAGATTATTACCATAAGCAAAACCGCCATTTTTTTTGCTTTGAATAAATTTTACTTTATCAAATTTTTTAACTGCCTCCTCTACTCCATCATAAGAAGCATTATCCACTACGATAATTTCATAATCCAAAGGCAAATTTAACTCTGCCAAATTTTTCAATAATTCTTTGGCTAAATTCTTATTGTGATAATTTAAAATAATAATTGATAAATCCATAAATAATAATAGTATAATTTTCTAATTGCGTAATTGAATAATTGCTTAATTATAAATATGCAAAAGCTTGCTTTTTACTTAAACCACTTGGCCATATCTTCCGGATTGACTTTGCGCTGTTTCATAATATAAGATCGTTTTTTTCTCATTTTTGGCAATAACTTAAAATATTCTTTAATGCCCGCTAGGGTGCTCCTTTCGAATAAAAGCAAATAAATAAATTTTTTAAATTCATACCATTTGATATAAAAGAAATCTTGGCGCAAATTTTTGGCAAAAGAATTTTTATAAATCATCAGTAAATGATTTCTATAAGACAATTTATTAGCCATAACGCGATGCTGGCGTCTGGCTTTTAGACCATTCAAACTGCTAACGCTTCGATGATGGTAAGCACAAGTGCTAGTAAGTAAATAATTTTTCCAGCCCAAGAGTCGCAAACGCCAAGCCAAATCTACATCTTCTTTGTAGGAAAAAAAATCTTCATCAAAATACTCTTTATGATTATCACTACTGCTATAAGCCACAATATCCAAACTTTTTCTTCTGTACAAAGTAGCGGTGGCTGATAAGCCAAAAACTTCCTGATTTTCTTGGGCAAAATCAATCTGGCCCTGATACAAATCGCTGGCCTGCCTTTGACGGTTAATTTTTAATCCAAAGGAATCTATTTGATCTGTTTTTTTACCTTCCTCAAAATTCCAATACATCAGCTTGCCAGCAACGCTAGCGACTTGATCATTTTTATCCAGATAGTCAACTAAAGTTTTTAGATAATTGCTATCCAAAATAAGATCCTGATTTAAAACAAAAACATAATCTGAATCAGACCAATTAATGAGTAAATTATGACCTTTGGCAAAGCCCAAATTTCTTTTTTGAGTCACTATTCTGGCTTCCGGGCAAAATTCCCTAATAACTTTCACCGAATTATCAGCTGAAGCATTATCCATTACCAAAAGTTCCCAATCGGAAAAAGTCTGTTGCTTGATGCTTTGCAAAAGCCAGGGCAAATAAAGCTCTCCATTATAACTAAGTAAGCTAATTGTAACTTTGGTTTTTTTTGGCATATAAGCTGAAAATAATAGTGCTAAGCATTAGTAAGCCCAATCCTAAAGGATGATTGATATAAGGGCTAAAAATATGGATAATAATCAAAGCTAAGACTGAACACAGCAAAAATAAAACTCTAGCTTTATCCTCTTTGAATACATTATATCCTCTCCTAAAAATTAAGGCCAGCCAGGATACAAAGGCCAAAACCATTAAAATTCCGGCTTTGAGCCACATATCGAGCCAACCCCATTCAAAAGAATAGCTCGTATACCAGCCTTCTGGATTTAAGTCATTTTTTATTCTAGGATCAGAGGATTGATAAGTAAGCTCCTTGCCAAAACCCCAGCCCAGAACAGGTCTTTCTTGTATTGCTTGCCACAAAGGCCTAAGTAAGTCCAAGCGACTATTAGCGGCCGCCTCGCTAGTATCAGCGCTCCGGTAAGAAAATATATTAAAACTATTATAATGAGGCAGATTATAAGCCAACTCTATTATTATGACACTGCTAATTAATAAAGCAAAAGAAAAAATCAAAAGCGTCCAGAGCATTCTTTTGCTGTAAATAATTATATTTATCAATAAAAATATAAAAGCCAATCCCCCACCCAGCCACAGACTGCGGGAAAGACTTATCAATAAGGCGCTGGATATAAAAGTAAGAAACAAAAAATTATTTTTATTTTTAAAATCTTGCATTTGTCGCATCAACAAAGCGAAAAAAGCTATGAGCAAGTAAAAATGCGACTGAAAAAATATTCTGAAAAAATTATTGGCGTATGGCGTTATTTCTCCGGTTCTAGTATCGCGAATCCATTTATAAAAATTGTTCAAATCAAATAAAGCATAATCCTGAACGAATAAATTAAAAACTAAAATAGTTTTTATAGCTATAACTATGGCCGCGGCTTTTAAAATATCCACCAGATATTCAAAACTCTCTGTTTGATACACTTGATACCAAATAGGCAAATAAAAAATAAATAAATAGGCATTAGCGTCAAGAAAAATATTTTGGAAATTATAATTAT
>JAUYFP010000059.1 GCA_030690875.1 bacterium
TTTTTGGCTTAGACCTTTTCCTATCCCATTTAAACACGGAGTTGTTAGTAAATATATAGTTAAAGATTTGATGGAGTCATTGGTTAAAGAAGAGATTTGTACCAAAGAAGAGTTTGATAGAATTATAAAATAATATTTTAATAACTTGACAGGACCTTGGTTAGCACTCTATAATATGGAGTGCTAATTTATTAGATAAGTAACTATAAAAAATATGAATTTAAAACCATTAGGAGACCGGGCAATTGTCAAAGCTCTACCCAAAGAAGAGACCACAAAATCAGGTATTATTTTGCCGGAAACAGTCAATAATGAATCGCGTCTGGAAGGAGAAATTATTGCTCTAGGCAAAGGAGAAAAAATAAGCAAGTTGAATTTGGCTATTGGCCAAAAAGTTGTTTTTTCCCAGTACGGCGGATCAGAAATAAAAATTGACGGACAGGAATACAAAATTTTAAATCATGACGATCTGTTAGCAGTGGTCGAATAAATTTTATTTGGAACTTGTTCACCCACAGGGTGACCGCCCTGTGGGCGGAACTTATAACTTTTAAATTGTAACTAAAATACATATGGCAAAACAAATTATTTTCAATGAAGAAGCTCGAGTTAAAATGAAACAAGGTGTGGATATTTTGGCTAACGCTGTCAAAGTAACTTTGGGCCCAAAAGGCCGAAATGTTGTTTTGGACAAGGGCTATGGCGCGCCGACAATTACTAAAGACGGAGTTACTGTTGCCAAAGAAGTAGAACTGGAAGATAAGTTTAGCAATCTTGGCGCGGAAATAGTCAAAGAAGTGGCTTCCAAAACCAATGATGTAGCTGGCGACGGCACCACTACCGCTACTGTCTTGGCACAAAGTATAATCGTCGAAGGGCTCAAAAATGTCACGGCTGGCGCTGATCCTTTATCATTGAAGCGCGGTATTGATAAAGCCACTGAGGCAGTGGTAAAAAATCTCAAAAAACTTTCCAAAGAAGTTTCCAGTCAGGAAGAAATTGAGCAAGTAGCTTCTATTTCCGCCAACGACAAAGAAATCGGCAAAATAATTGCCTCTGCCATGGAAGCCGTTGGTAAAAATGGTGTTATCACTGTAGAAGAATCACAAAGTTTTGGCATTGAAAAAGAAGTGGTGGAAGGCATGCAGTTTGATAAAGGTTATGTTTCTCATTATATGGTAACGGACACCGAAAAAATGCAGGCCGTCTATGATGAACCATATATTTTGATAACTGATCAAAAAGTTTCCTCTTTACAAGACTTATTGCCACTCTTGGAATCAATGGCTCAGTCAGGCAAAAAAGATTTGGTCATAATTGCCGATGAAATTGAAGGTGAAGCTCTAGCTACATTGGTGGTCAACAAAATCAGAGGCGTGTTTAACACTTTGGCAGTCAAAGCGCCGGGTTTTGGCGACAGAAAAAAAGAAATGTTGCAAGACATCGCGGCTTTAACTGGCGCCAAAGTAGTTTCTGAGGAATTGGGAATAAAATTATCCAGCGCCAATATGGATATGCTGGGCTCAGCTAGAAAAGTAGTGGCTACCAAAGACAACACTACTATTGTTGATGGCAAAGGCGATGAAGCAATGGTTAAAGAAAGAGTAGCCCAAATTGAGTCGGCTATTAAATCAGCTGATTCTGATTTTGATAAAGAAAAGTTACAAGAGCGTTTAGCAAAACTTACTGGTGGCGTGGCTGTTATCAAAGTGGGCGCGGCTACGGAAACAGAAATGAAAGAAAAGAAAGACAGAATTGATGATGCTTTAAATGCTACTCGAGCGGCGGTTGAAGAAGGTGTGGTAGTTGGTGGTGGTGTGGCTTATCTAAGATCGCTTAAAGCCATAGCTGATTTGAAACTGGAGGGAGATGAAGATTTGGGAGCTAAGATATTATTTAAAGCTCTGAGCTATCCTTTATATCAAATAGCGGCCAATGCCGGCAAAGACGGCACAGTGGTGGTTAACAAAGTTTTGGAGGGTAAAGATAATTTTGGCTACAATGCCCAAGATGATAAGTTTGAAGATTTAGTAGAAGCTGGTATTGTGGATCCGACTAAAGTTGCCCGAAGCGCTCTGCAAAATGCCGCCAGCGCCGCTGGAATGTTTCTTACTACTGAAGTGGCTATTACTGATTTACCAAAAAAAGACGATGAGCACAGCCACGGCATGAATCCGGGTATGGGTGGTATGGGCATGATGTAATATATTTTAGCACCTCAGTCGCCTGGGGTGCTTTTTTATAGAAAAAATGTTATAATACTTATGGTTTAATATTAAACAAATAAAAGTATGAAATTTAAAAGGAATTTAGTTAAATTATTGTCTTTAAGTATTTTTGTTTTGACCATGGCCTTTGCTTCTAATAATGTCGGAGTGGCTTCAGAACCAGAATTAACTTCTAGTCAGTTAAATTACGAAGTAGGTGTCCTATTGAAAGCCAAAGGACTTAAGGGAGCGGCTGTTTATCAAATTGGTAGCGACGGCAAAAAATATATTTATCCTGACCAAAAGACTTTTGAAACTTGGCATGATGATTTTTCTAATGTCTTGGAAGTCAGTTCCGAGATTTTGGATGCGTATAATGACGGTGGAATAGTAACATTTCAGCCAGGCACCAAATTAATTACTCACCGTAATACAGCCAAAGTTTATGCCACCGGCGAGAATGGTCAAATTATACACATTCCAGACGAAGCTACGGCTCGTAAATTTTATGGAGATAATTGGTCATCTTTGGTGCTTGATATTGACCCGGGAGTTTTTGCCACTGGCTATAAAACTAGCGCAGGAGTATTATCAGAAGATAATTTGCCGGAAGGAAGCTTAGTAAAAGAAAAAGAAAGCGGTAATTATTTTTTAATAGAGAATGGTCAGAAGAGGCAAGTAAAAATCCAAGCTTTTGGTATTAATGGTTTATACAGAAAAAATATTCTTCAGTTGCAGAAAATGTCTAATCTTTATAATAGTGGTGATAATTTGGATATTGAGGAGGAAGATCTCTCAATCTTTGATCCCGCCGCGGCTGATGACAAGGTACTTATTTGTCATAGATTTGGTTTAGGTAATAAAAAAGATGCTCAGACCATAAAAGTTTCTACTAGCGCCCTAGCCGCTCATTTAGCTCATGGTGATAGCGAAGGAGCTTGCTTTGACGATGGTGATGATGAGGATAATAACGACGATGCGCCTTATTGTAATAATTATCGGGTAATCACAGTAGGCCCACTTAGAACAAAACATTGGCAAGAGCTTGGTTTAGATACTTCTGATCATCCAGAGATTTATCAATACCAAATACAATGGTTTTCTGGTTACTGGTCCCCGTGGTATACACCAGGTCTAGATGATATTGATTGGAAGTTAAAGAATAGAAGAGTTTGGTCTTATTTTGAAAATCATCATCATCAGGTGAGAATATGTCAGGACGATGACGAAGAGCAAGTTTTGGCTGATATAACAATCAGTGATATCATAGTTGATCCAAACACCCCTTTTGTGAATGCCACTACTACCGTAACTGTTCAGATTGAAAATAGCGGCAGTATTAGTTTAACCAGTACCCAGGGAATATTGAATGGTTATCAGGTTTTTGAAGATTTTGAAACTGTGCCTGTGCCGGGAGCTCTACCAAGCACGATACCAGATATATCAACCAGCAATCCTCTTGAACCAGGCGAGACAACTTTCATTGGTTGGACTGGTAAATTTACATCTGCCGGTGAAAAGAGATTATATATGGTAGTTGATAATGCCAATGAACTGGAAGAATCAGACGAAACCAATAACACCTATACAAAGTATATTACTGTTTTTGCAGAAGTTACAGTGTTGACGGTTTGTGATCATAATGATGATGGTATTAGAGATTTAGCGGATGTAGGTATATTCGCCAGCTTAAGTGACACCTTTGATGTCAATGATGACGGCATTCATGATTTAAGTGACATTGGTCTTTATGTGGCCAATAGTCAGGATGATGTTTGGTGTGAAAGTAATTTTTAGACATTAGTAATAAGTAAATAATAAATAAACAAAAAATAGCCTCGCTTTTCGTGAAGAGTGGGGCTATTTTTATTTTATCTGATTTTTTGTTATAATATAGCTAAGGAAAACCCATGCTTATAAAAACTACTAAACACGAGAAAGATCCGCAAAACGGATTGGAAATGGAAGAGTCTACCGAAATTTGGGTAGCTGATTTTGGCAACCATGAATTGGAGCAGGAATTGAGGCAGGAAGTTTCAAAGATTAGGTCCAGATCAGAAGCTAATTTTTCGTGGATTTTTGTTTCCGTTGTTTTATTGGTTTTTGTCATCGTTACAGAATTAGCTTTACGGCAAGCCGGCTTGGCAATGTTTTGGCCGGAAAAGCAAATTTTTTGGGCCACTTGGCTCTGGCGCTTAGTAGTTATTTTGGTCTGGTTATATTTGGCTCGTTTGCGCTGGCTTTTTAGCCAAGAAAAAATGTTTATTACCACTATTATTTCTTATGTGGCGGCCATAATAGTTTTGGGAGTAATAAAAATAATTTATATTCGTTCGGTTTGGGCTTGGCTTAATTTGCTGGTCGAGCCGGTTTGGGTGATAATTTTAATATTTTTACTGGGCGCTTTAATAATAAAATATTCTAATAAAAAAAATTTAAGATTAAGATAAAGAATAACATTATGGAAGAGAAAAACATGAGTGACACAAAAGACATCGAGGAAAATAAATTGCTAGCGGCTTTGGGCTATATTTGGGTTCTATGCTTTATACCGCTTCTTTTAAAAAGGAAGTCAAAATTTTCCCAATTTCACGCTAAGCAGGGTTTGGTTTTATTTATTATTGAAATAATCGGCACAGTGGTTTTCCCAATTCCGGTGATTGGCTGGGCTTTGTTTATTTTGGTGATACTACTGGCAATTTTAGGAGCCAAGTCAGCTTTGGACGGAGAATATTGGGAAATGCCGTTTTTTGGCAAACTGGTTAAGAAGTTGAATTTATAAATTGTTTTTCAAAAAACAAAAAATAAATTAAGTCAGGCCTGTGCCCGACTTAATTTAGCTAAAATGAATTTCATGGGTATAGAAAATCCAAATAATCGAGATACAATACCAGCTGACAAACAAGAGATACTTGATAGAATAAGACAGGAAGTAGAGCAAATCACCGATGGCCTAGATGAGCCGGTTGATGAAGGTATAAAAGACGCCGTAGTTTACACCAAAGCTTTTGGTCTAGAAACCGAAGGATCTTGTGAGGGCCATGTAGAAAGAGATGGAGACTCTTGGAACCATTTGCCTTATATAATTTTTGAAGTGCCTGATAGGCCTAAATATATATATGATGGCCAGAGGGAAATATATGAAGATATAGCTCGTGAAAATGGGATAGCGGTTGAGGACATAAGAAGAGAGGAACAGTATGAACACTTGCTAGATTTGGTTTATGAGCGTTTGGGCGCTCATCCTCAAGAGTCCGAAGAATACAAAGCTTGGGTTTTAAAACAAGCTGCCCATTTTGATAAAGTCAAGGTAATATTGGATGAATTTAATAAAAATAGGCAGGTTAATGAAAATATAAGATTAATAATTTCCGGAGACAAAGAAGGAGCATTTCGCATTACTAATAACGGAGGCGTACACACTGATAGATTTAGAGACGGTTTTTTATACAGCGATATAGATTTGAAAGAACAAAAAGATAAAGAATTAGCAAAGATGGTTCCAGATTTTCAGGTGGAGATGCAGGCATTTACAGAATTTTTAAAAAAGAAATTTTTAGAACAATAATATAAAAAATATTATGGCAAAAAAGAAATTTGTTTTGTGGTTTAAGGAAATTGGCATCAAAGATGTGCCTAGCGTCGGTGGCAAAAACGCCTCTTTGGGAGAAATGTATTCCAAGCTGACTAAAAAAGGCGTGCCTATTCCCAATGGCTTTGCCGTAACGGCCGATGCTTATGATTATTTTATTGAGTCAACCGGACTGAAAAAAGAAATCAGGACAATTTTGAAAGATTTAAATACTCATAGCATCCAAAATTTACAGGCCAAAGGAAAGGCCGTCAGGGAGGCGATATTAAAAGCGGAATTTCCCAAAGATTTGAAAGAAAAAATTATTACTGAATATAATAAGCTTTCCAAAGAGTTCGGGGTCAAACAGGTTGATGTGGCGGTACGCTCTTCGGCCACAGCCGAGGATTTGCCCGACGCCTCTTTTGCTGGCCAGCAAGACACTTATCTAAATATTGAAGGGCCGGAAGAATTGCTAGACGCTTGTCGGCGTTGTGTGTCCTCTTTATTTACTGACAGAGCTATTTCTTATCGCGCGGATAAGGGCTTTAATCATTTTAAGGTCAAATTATCAATCACTGTCCAAAAAATGGTTCGAAGCGATTTGGCTACTTCGGGCGTTATGTTTTCTATTGATACTGAATCTGGATTTAGAGACGCGGTTTTGATAAATGCTATTTATGGTTTGGGAGAATATATTGTCCAAGGCATGGTCAATCCAGATGAGTATTATATTTTCAAGCCAACTTTGGCCAAGGGCTATAAACCAATAATCAGCCGACGATTGGGAGAGAAAAAACGCAAGATGGTTTATGATAGTCAGGCCAAAAATAATACTAAAGATTTAGTAGTGCCTTTAAAAGATAGGCAGGTTTTTGCTTTGAAAGACAGCGAGGTTTTGCAATTGGCCAAATGGGCAGTAGAAATAGAAAAACATTATCATAAGCCCATGGATATGGAATGGGCCAAAGACGGCAAGAGCGGTAAGTTGTTTATTGTCCAAGCCAGACCGGAAACTGTCCGTAGTCAAGATGACGCCAATAAATTAAAAGAATATAGTTTAAAATCAAGTGGTACGATTGTAACCAGTGGCGCTTCGGTGGGAAATAAAATCGGCCAAGGCAAAGCCAGAGTTATCAAAGATGTTAAAGGTATTCGTCAATTTAAAAAAGGCGAAGTCTTGGTAACAGAAATGACTGATCCGGACTGGGAGCCGATTATGAAAATCGCCGGCGCTATTGTCACCAATTCCGGCGGACGCACTTGCCACGCGGCTATTATTTCCCGCGAATTAGGAATTCCCTGCGTGGTCGGCACCAAAAACGCCACGGCCAAAATAAAAACCGGCGACAATTTAACTGTTTCTTGCGCTGAGGGCGAAGTCGGCCATGTTTACAAAGGACTCTTGCCTTATGAAATCAAAGAAACTGATTTAAAAAAAATCAAAAAGCCCAAAACTAAAATAATGATGAATATTGGCAATCCGGAAATGGCTATGGCGCAGAGCTTTATTCCCAATGAAGGAGTTGGTCTAGCCAGAGAAGAGTTTGTGATTTCCAATTACATTAGGATTCATCCTTTGGCTTTGATTCACTTTAATAAATTAAAAGATGAGAGCGTCAAAAAAATTATTACTGAGGCCACTTCCGCCTACACTAGTAAGCCGCAATTTTTTGTGGAAAAATTAGCTGAGGGCGTGGCGCGAATTGTTGCTGCTTTTTATCCCAAAGACGTGATTGTCCGTTTGTCAGATTTCAAATCCAATGAATACGCTAATTTAATAGGTGGCCGACAATTTGAGCCCATTGAATCCAACCCAATGATTGGCTGGCGAGGCGCTTCTCGCTATTATGATCCCAAATATTTGCCAGCTTTTGAACTGGAATGTCGCGCTCTTAAAAAAGTTCGCGGAGAAATGGGACTAAAAAATTTAAAAATTATGGTGCCCTTTTGTCGCACAGTAGAGGAAGGTAAAAAAGTATTAGCCATTATGGCCAAAAATGGTTTGAAGCGAGGAGTAGATGGTTTGGAAGTTTATGTCATGTGTGAAATTCCCTCAAACGTAATTTTGGCTGATGCATTTTCCAAAATTTTTGACGGCTTTTCTATTGGCACCAATGATTTGACTCAACTCACTCTGGGAGTGGACAGGGATAGTGAATTAGTGGCTCCTATTTATGATGAAAGAAATGAAGCAGTCAAAGAGCTTATTAGGCAGGTGATAAAAATTGCCAAAAAGAATAAGCGAAAAATTGGCATTTGCGGCCAAGCGCCCTCTGACTTTCCTGACTTTGCACAATTTTTGGTCAAAGAGGGTATTGATTCTATATCGCTCAATCCGGATACGGTTATCAAAACAATATTGGCTATAAAAAAGACAGAAAGCAGTAAACACAGAAAATCAAAATCTAAGCGTAAAAGAAAGAAATAAGTGAACCCCGCATCTTTTTGTAAAAAGATAATAAAACACCCTTTAGTAAAAGGGTGTTTTATATTGACTAAAATCAAGATAAAATTTATACTATTTAAGCTATTTATAAAGCAAGGAAGGTTCGCATAGTTGGTCTAGTGCGCACGCTTGGAAAGCGTGTGAGGCCTCAAAACCTCCGAGGGTTCGAATCCCTCACCTTCCGCCATAAATTCAGCAAACTCACCATGAGTAAAGCGAATGTGTGAGATTGATGAATCTATTGAGAATATAAGATTCGAACGGGCAGAAACGAGATATGAGCGTAGCGAATAATCGAGTGTCGCTCAAAGCGAGCGAGCGTAGCTTTGAGCGCTACCCAGGGCAAGGAGCGAGCAACAATATAAAAATAAATAGGCGAGCGAGGCGGAAATCCCTCACCTTCCGCCAGTTTTTTAAACTGCTATTTTGGCGGTTTTTTTATTGAGTGAAAGGTGTTATAATATAAGTATAAATAATTATTTATTTTATATTTTTATGGAGCCTTTAAACAATCAAGTGCCTGTTCAGGAAGTAGTTAGTACTTCAAACCAGCCTGATCAAACCGGCCGTCATTTAAACAGCAAATTAATTATTATCGTTGCTGTTGTTTTATTATTATTTGGTGGTAGTGCTTATGCTTGGTTTTTTACTGATTTAAGATACAAATTACCATGGTTTAAACCATCAGAAGACAAATTGGTAGCCATGATGTATGAAAATTTAGCCAAATTAGATGGGGTTGATTTTTCTCTGACTTATAAATTAGGCGTTGGTGATCGTGATAAAGATGCAAAAGTAGATGAAAAAAAGGTAAGCGATTATGAAGCTCAGGACAGAGTTTATAGTATACAATCTAAATTAATGAATTTAACCACAAATATTATTAGTTGTTTAGATGCTCAAGCTAATATTCAAGCTTTTAGTAGCCAATTGTGTGATGGTAGCCAAATGGCTATTCCTAAAGCTGGCGAAAAAACCTGCTCTTCATTGTCGAGCTCTACTCCATCTTTCAATCTTGGTTGGGGTGATGGCACAACTTGGCCTGACTTAAGTAATTATGATTGGGAGTATGATGCCATTTGTTTGGCAGATAATAAAGATAATATTGACACCTGGAGTTTTTCTGCACACAGTACTTATAACGATGACAAGATTATCTGTACTGAAAAAGGTTGTGAGTGGAATAATAGAGATTTAACAGAGCTTGGTAATAAATCCTCTTTAAATTTAGATTTATTATTTGGTTCTTATTTAGATAGTATGGATGATTATATTAGCACCAATTTTAACATTGAAGCTATTCTGAGTGGTAGTGGTTTTTCTTTAAAAGAGAGAAAAGATAATAAACAACAATTACCAAATGTGGGGCTTGGTTTTGATGGCAATGCTGATTTAGGCTCAATGAGTGTTAAAATGACAATGGAGGCCAAAGTAATAGATGATGTGGCATATTTCAAGGTAGATGCTTTTCCAATCACTGATATTACTAAGGGACACGAGGGCGAGTGGATTAAAGTTGATATGGAAGATAATTCTTGGATGAACGATGTTATACCAAATTTTAGTGAAAATCAGAATAAGGCGATTATTGATTTTAGGAATTTTATTGCTAAGACAAAAGATTATGATGTTTTGACATTTGAAGCCACGGGTGATTATTTAGAAAAAGATGGTATCAAATCTCCAGTCTTTGAAGTAAATTTAATACCAGCCAATGTGCCTGATTGGATACAGGATTTGCGTAATCTTTATGAAAAAAATAAAGCGACTGATAGTTCTAAACCATTTGAAGAAAAACAGTATACTGAAGCAGAAAAAAATCAGATTATTGTTAAAACCGAAGAGGCTATGACTAATATGAAAGTTAAAGTGGCCTTACACCCAAATACTGGTGATCTCATGAATTTGACAGTAGATTTTAGGATTATTCCATCGGCTGATTCTAAAAAATTTGCTAACAAGCAATTTAATTCTAGTTTAAGTGTTGATTTATGGAATCATAATAAGCCGACCGCGCCTAAAGTGCCGGAAAATTTTATTGAGCAAAGCGAAATAGAAAGAGAGGAATTAGGTCTGTCTAAAGAGGCTTATCAAGATATTAAGCAATCCAGACGAATTACTAGTTTACGTCAGGACTTGTCAGAATATTATAATAAAAATCAAACTTGGCCCC
>JAUYFP010000098.1 GCA_030690875.1 bacterium
GCTAACTCTTTCTGCTTCAATACTATGGTTGATTATTTCATAAGCAATCTTTGGCCAATTATTTTGGTCCACATTAAAGCCACTTAGAGTTAATATTTCAGCTAATCTTAGCTTAGAAAATATCAAAAACTTATATTTAAAATTAACTGTTAAACTTTGTTCTGGCTTAAAATCAACTGATAAAATATCTGTTTTTACTATTTCTGTGCCTAAAATATAAGGTATTATTTCGTAATTTTCACGGCTAAAATATTTGGTCAAATTAGACAAAATCTCTGCCTGCGCCTTGTTGTCCAAAAAATCCAGCAATTCATCATAGGAATAATTAGCGCCCGATCCGCTCTGAGACAATTCCACATAATAATATTCCCCCAAAATAAAATCCTGAGTATTTTCATCAGCCGGCACGCCAACTCTAAAATTTTTATCAATATTTTTTATAGGTAAGTTCAACACGCTATTATCATTTGTTGGCTGGACTGCTTGATTAACATTATTATCACCGGAATTTAAAATAGCATAAAATTTATCTTTAAAAACAAATAACAAAATTCCTAAAATAATAATTATTAATAAAACGAAAAAACTTTTATTGGTCAAAATACTTTTGAATTTATTATTTGGCTTAGCGATTTTCGGCTCAATATTGTCAACTGACAAAATATCTTGGTGGGAATTATTTTTTGACTCTTCCTTGGCTAGTCCGGGTAGAAAATCAATGTCCGGTTTTTTATAAGCCAATCTGGCCAGGCCTAAGGCATTGATATACTTGACCGATATAAGCTCTGGTGGCAAAAAATTATTGG
This sequence comes from bacterium, assembly GCA_030690875.1. Lineage (GTDB taxonomy): Bacteria > Patescibacteriota > Patescibacteriia > UBA1558 > GWA2-36-10 > STD1-117. Next base: position 807 of record JAUYFP010000098.1, read on the forward strand.
CAATAAAACTCTCACCTATGCCGGCCGGCAATGATAAATTATCACCAAAATATTTATCAATGCCTTTCATCTGCGCTAAACCGCCGATAATAACTATTTGCTCTATTTTTTGATTACCAGACTCCTGATAATAAGCGACAAATCTTTTTAACTCATCAGCTATTGGTTGGAGCTGGCCTTGAATAACCAGCATCACCTCACCATCACTGACTGAAGTCAATCCTATTTGCTTCTTTTTTTCATCAGCAATGGCGTAAGACACGCTCAGTTTAGCCATCAAAGCATGATTTATAGCGTCGCCGCCGATATTTATATTGATGCTGTCTCTAATACCATTTTTATCAAAGATAGTGGCAATGGTTGTTCGCGCTCCAATATCCAAAAGTAAAGTTGTGTTTTTTTCAAACCTTTCATCCAATCCCGCAAAAGAACTAAGGGCTTCGGGCACAATCGCCTCCACTGTCATATTTAATTCTTTAAAAACACCAACTAAATCTTTGAGAACGCCAATAGGAGAGGCAAAAAATAAAATTTCTCGGTTCTGATCTTTTTCCGCTAACAATTTAAAAGTAGAAACTAAATTAGCAAAAGAATCTGGTATTATTCCTTCAGCTTGATTATAAATCGCCTCCATCATTTCCTTGTCTTTTAAATTTTTAGGCAAAGAAAAAACTTTGGAAAATACTCTTGACTCCGGCACTGACAAAATAACATGGTGATATTTTTCCAAACTATGCGGCTGAGCGTTTTGCAGTGTTTTAAATATTGCTTCTTTGAGTTTTGTAGGATCAATAATTTTGCCATCCTCCACTATATCCGGAGATAATCTAAATCGCGAATAAGCTTCCACTTCAAAACGGCCTTGCTTTTTTTCTAAGGCCACGGCTTCAATGGAAGCATCAGAAATGTCTATGCCAATAATATTTTTTGCCATATATAAAAATTAATAATATTTTTTATTATAAACAAGCCGCTACGCAGACACTACAAGTAAGATTGCAATTAGGATTTTTTGTGCAGCCGACCTGTCCTTCATAAGAAATTCCCGTACTACATAAAGCTCCAGTATAATCACAAGCCTCGCTTAAAACCAAAGTAGCGCTACAAGTAGCATTGCAATAAGTTCCCACCTGCTTAGTACCATCACCACAGGCTTCGTTGGCTGTGTTGCCGTCATCACAAACCTCAGCCCCTTGAGTAAGGCCATCACCACAAACACAAGCCCCACAATCAGCCAAACAAGTACCGCAGTTTTCGCCATTACTACAACTGGCGTCCCCGCACCAGACATAAGAAGAATAAGCTAACTTATTATTTTTATAGGAATTTATACTAATTGGTGTAGTGGAAACATTTATGGAAACAATTATCTCACTTTCCCAAAAACCAAGATCCGAAGTGCTACTAGCAGTAGAAGTAACATTTTTAAATCCACCGTCAATAAGCGACGATATCTTATAAACACAGTTAATGCTGGCTGTATCCAAATTGAAAGTACCAGAAATGGCCGAGCTGGAAGCCAGCCGAAATAAAGCATCATCAAGGCAAGCATCCATATCCACACTGGCCTCCTCGGCTTCGCTAAAATGATAGTTAGCCTGCTTTTCGGAAATATTTACCAGCGAAACAACTATACTGGAAACTATGGTAATAGCTGTAATCATTATCACCATAATCAGAGCAATGGCTCCTTGATTTTTAATTTTTTCTATGTTCATCCCGTTAGAAATTAGCCACACCAATTAAATAAAACTTTTCGTAAAATTATTTATTAAACTTATTTTTAAAATTA
>JAUYFP010000099.1 GCA_030690875.1 bacterium
TCGGTTAGAGCAATTGAAAAAATGGTTAAAAAATATTGTCAGGTAAGTGGATTACCGATCACTACTACACCCCACACAATTAGGCATTCATATGCCACTGATTTATTAGAACAAGGGGTTGATTTGAGAACAATTCAGGAATTTTTGGGTCATCGTAATATTGTTACTACACAGGTTTATACTCATGTTACCAATAAACATTTAAGGGATGTCCATCGGGCTTTCCATAGTGGAAGGAAACTGAAAGATTAGTAATATAAATTATATGAATCATAATAAAGGTTTACCATGGCATATTGTTGAAAAAAGGATACACGAGGAAATAGATTGGTTAAAGAAAGTTATTGATGTTGTTGAAGAAGAAAATAATTTAGACACGGCACTAGGCATGGGTCGCTGGGCTATTAATTATTACTTATACAGATTAATAGCCATTTTAATAGTTAATGGTCAAATAAAGGCTAAGGAAATAAATTCTAGAAATTTATGGGGCGATGGCGATATTACAAATATTGATAAAACTCATAGGCACGGTCAAGAATGGCATGTTAACATGATGAATATAATAGATAATTATTTTAAAAAACAAAATTATTTAGTTAGCACTGAACCAAACTTATATCATGGAAGAGCTGATTTGGGTATTTTTATGGAAAATAAAAAAGATTTATATGTGGAAGTTGGCACGACTTCTATATATAAATTATGTTTGAATCTACATTTTATGAAAGATAATATTTTTTTAATAGTACCACAAGAAAATAGAGTTATAGAATTTAAAACGTAAAATTATATGATTCCCCACTTAAAAGATTTTTTAAAACAATTAGAAGATAAAAAATACTCCAATGAGACGATTTATAATTATGAGAGAGATTTAGTTACTTTTGAAAATTTTATTCATAGTAGTGGGTTGAAATTTGAAAATGTTACAAAAGAAACAATAAAAAGTTTTAAATTTTTTTTGTTGTCCAATAAACGCTTTACTTCTAATAACGCACCCAGCGAGAAAAAATTGTCTACAAGTAGCATTAATCGTATATTGTCTAGTTTTAAATCGTATTTAAAGTTTTTAATTGATATAAATTGTAAAACTCCGATTACGGCTGATTCTCTAAAACTCATCAAAAACGAAAAAAAACACGGCCAAGTTCCGGAGATGAATGATTTGATTAATTTGATTGAATCCCCTACTAAGTTTGAAAAAGAAAAAAATATTGCTTTGCGAAATCGGGCGATGCTGGAAACTTTATTTGCTACGGGCATGCGTATTTCCGAATTATTGTCTTTGAAGCGTGAGCAGTTGGACAAATCAGGCCGGATTTATATTTTAGGTAAAGGCAAAAAACAGCGTTTTGTTCATTTAACTCCACGAGCTATCAATCATCTACAACTTTATTTAAAAACTAGAGTAGACACTTCGCCTTATGTTTTTATTCCTTATCGTGGTCGGAATAATCAAGATAAACAGAAAAAAATTTCTACCAATTATTTGCAGTATAAGATAAAAAAATATCGGGAACTATTGCATATAAATATTCCGGTTTCTGCACATTCTCTGCGGTATGGTTTTGCGACCTATCTCGCGGAAAATGGCGCGAATCCGGCGGCTATCCAAATACTCTTGGGTCATGAGTCATTAGACACTACGACGCGTTATGTGCACGCCTCTGACCGATACGCTGAGAAAGTGCATACCAAATTTCATCCTTTAAAGCAATAAATCAACCCAACTGGTTAATTTTATAGCTAATATTAGATAAAAAAACGGGGAGAAGTTGTTACTTCCCCCCGGTGCAGACCTCCGTGTGACCGGGGTTTCCACAGTCTAGGTTGCCTGCCATGCCCGCGATTGCCTTGTGGCAACGCGGTGAGCTGGTGAAAAATCCGCAATAAGCGTGCTTCTTAAGTAAGTTGGCCATGAGTATTGCTTTGGGCTTTTTCTTAAGGTTCCACAACTAATCGCAGACTCCTACACCACACTCAAATCGATAAAGAACTCTATTTTTTTGACTGAAAAAGCAGTATAGCAAAAAAACAGACCCTTGTCAAGAGGCAAGGGTCTATGGGGTATTATTACAAATTATGGCAAATAATTAAGCGGATTGACTGGTACGCCATTTAAACGCACTTCTAAGTGCAAATGCGGTCCGGTAGAAAAGGTGCCAGCGCCACTAGTACCTGGCATACCGCCACTATAACCAATAACTTGTCCTTTGCTGACAAATTGGTCAGCTGATACGGATATTTTATTAACATGGCCATAGACGCTAGAAAGTCCGTTAGAGTGAACTATCATAATATAACTATAACCGTATTGGCCACCATCTTTAGTTTTGGCTACATAACCAGAGTCAATAGATTTTATAGCTGTGCCTTGTGGCGTGGCAATATCAATGGCTGGATGTTCAAAAATATAGCGGTAAGGATAATCAGGATCATGAAAGTAAGCAGTGATTAATCGCGAAGCTACTGGCCACATTATACCGTCGCTCTCCATTATGAGACCTTGTTCCAGCTGGCGATTTAATTTTTCCCGAGCGATTTTTTCTAAATATACTATATCACTGTTAATTTGCTCTTGTTCTTCTTTAGCTTGATCTAGGAGTTGTTGAAATTTTGCTTCTTGGCCTTGGGTAGTTTGCATTAACACATACTTAGCGGCTTTTTGTCCGTCTAAGTTGCCGACTTTGGTATCCAGTATGCTTTTTAAAGTATCTAACTCCCCTTTTTGCTCACCAAGAGAATTTTTATCACCAGTTAAAGCAATTCTGAAAGTTTTTAACTCCTCTACACCTCCCAAAAGCTCGTCCTGCATGTTTTCTAAGCGATCTATTTCCGCTAGAAAATCACTAAAATTATTATTCAAAATCAAAATCTCCATTATGCTGTTTTTCTGCTGTTGGCGATGGAGTTTTCTTAGCACTAGGGCTAAACTTTCTTTTTGGTCAGCTATTTCTCGTTCTTTGGCCTGAATTTTTAACTCAGTATTTTCTATTTTTAAGTTAACTGTTTCAATTTCTAGCGTGGCCGCCTTAATTTCCAAATTTATTTTGGCAATACTTTCATTTAAAGTGCTCACTTGGTTGTAAAGATTGGCTACTTCTTTTTGTTTGGCCGAGATATTTTTTTTGTAAATATCTATTTGGCGGTTTAATTCGTCTATTTCCGAACGTTTTTGGTTTATATCTTGGTTAATTTGCCAAGTTTCCACGGTATCCAAATTATCCAGTGTATATTCAGTAGCTTGTAAATTTTTTGGATATGAAAATAAGCCCCACAAAAAGAGAGTTAGT
>JAUYFP010000109.1 GCA_030690875.1 bacterium
AACAATATATGAAATATTTTTACTTCAATTTAAAAAATAACAAAGTAAATTTCTAACGGGATGAAAATTTATTTTTATACTAATCAAGAATTGGATAATCAAACGGCTAAAGAAATAATTTTTTGTTTGAAAAGAGCCGGCCTTGAAGTCATAACTGATGGCTCTAAAAATAAGCAAACAAGCGACGGCAATGCTTTGCCAAAAGCCGAGGCCATGATTTTTCAGGGCTTAGCTATGGACGCCAAAAGCAGTTATTTGCTAGCTTTTGCTTTGGCTAGAAACCAAAAAGTATTGTGCCTAATGCCGGTAGGAGCAAAAATAGATTCTAATTGGTCTAATTTGCAGTCTTCCGAGGCGATGTCGGAAAAAATCAGCATTGAATTTTATGATGATAAAAATTTAAAGGAAAAAGTTTATGATTTTTTAAAAAAGCTTGATACTAGCACAGCCAAAGAGCTTTTTAATATCAAATATACTTTGCGAGTTTCTAAAAAAATCGCTGAATATCTTAATTGGAAAGCTGAGGAAAGCGCGCAGCCCAAGGCTGATTGGCTAAGAGAGCAAATCGCGCAAATGATAAGTCAAGACAAAAAATATCAGGATTTCTCCGCCAATAAATTTGAGATTAAGGAAAAATAAATGCCACCATATCCGCAAAAAGAATTTTATCCTGTTGCTAATGTCAAGGAAAAAGCTTGGCCTTTTAAGATAAAAGCCAAGGAAAACAACGATACTTTGGCTATTTTGGCGCACGGTTTTACCAGCTCGCCCGGCGCGATGGCGGATTTGGCGGATTTTTTAGCGCAAAATGGTGTTGATGTGGAAGCAGTTCTTTTGGCCGGCCATGGTGGTGATTTAGATGCATTGGCCAAAGCCAGCCATCATGATTGGATTAGTAGTTTTGAAAAAGTTTTAGCGGCCAATTTGGACAAATATAAGAATATTTTTTTAATTGGCTATTCTTTGGGAGCAAATGTGGCTGTTTATTTGGCCAACAAATACCCCAGAATAAATGGCTTGGTTGTTTTTGGCGCGCCGATATATATAAGAAAAGAAAAACTGGCCAAATTCTTCCTGCCATTTTATCAGTTTCTGCGTATTAAAACTTGGAAAAAAATGTGGCTTAACGCCGATGATTTAGAGCAAATGTCGGCCATTGGTTCCCAAACGGATATTCCCATCAGGAGTATAGTGGAGTTTTATAATTTTATCAGCGATCACAGCAAAAAAAATATCAAGGAATTTGCGCGACCGATTCTTTTGGCGCATTCGCGCTTTGACAATGTGTCTGAACCTTATAGTTCGCAGTTTATATTTTCTCAGATAAAATCCACTGACAAAGAGCTTTATATTTTAGGAAAAAACAGCCACGGCATTTTTCACAAAAATCGCCACGATTTTCTTTTTAAAAAAATACTTAGTTTTATCAGGAAGCGTAGTTATTAGAGTTTTATCTATTTTTATGGTAGAATTTAGCTAGGTTTAAATTGAACTAGATGACTATTTTGGCTAAGTTTAAAGAAACAGTAGATAAGTATGCTTCGCATACCGCTTTGGCGTATTTGTCAGATGATGAGTATAAAAAAATAAGCTACAAGAAGTTAGATATTTATCGTTGGCGATTAGCTCATTTTCTCCAAGGTCAAGGCCTTAAAAAAGGCGACAAAATAGCCCTGATGCTGAATAATTCTCCAGAATGGGTAATAAGTGATTTGGCCTCAGCTAGCTTGGGTATAATAGTAGTGCCAATTCACACGACTTTTAACAGCCAATATATTGTCAGAGTTATTGATCATTCGGAAGCAAAATATTTAGTTATTCAGCGAGAATTTTTTGACAAGCATAAAAGCAGTTTAGTTTCTCTATCGTTGAAAAAAATAATTATAGTCGGGCCTAGTCAGGATATTTTAAGTGATAAAATTGTTGCTTGGCCGAATTTGAATTTAGTTGGTCAAGAGGAGGATATCACAGTAGATTTAAACGCTGATGATGTTCATACTATTATTTATACCTCCGGCACTACTGGCGACTCAAAGGGCGTGATGCTTTCTCACGCTAATCTAGTGGCTAATGTAGATTCTGCCAAACACAATGTGCCGATAGGGTATAAGGACAGGTTTTTTTCTTTTTTGCCCTTGTCGCACGCTTTCGAGCGAACGGCCGGATATTACGCGCCGATTTTTTCCGGTTCCAGCATTTATTTTGCCAAAGATGCTAAAAGTATTATTGATAACATTAAAAAAGCCAGACCAACTATAATCAACAGCGTCCCGAGAATTTTTGACAAAATTTACGGCAAAGTTTTTGATAAAGTAGAGGCAGGTTCTAAGTTGAAGAAAAAATTATTTTTTAAAGGTTTGAAATTAGCGGTTTTAAAAAGAAAAAAGCAATTAAATTTTTTTAGCCGTTGTGAATTGTTTTTTCTTGACTATCTAGTTCTTAAAAAATTGCGAGCCATTCTTGGTGGTCGTTTGCGTTTGGCAATTTCGGGTGGCGCTTCCTTGGACCAAAAAATAATGAAATTTTTTGAAAATCTTGGCATAACTATTATTGAGGGCTATGGCATGACTGAGGCCTCACCAATAATAGCTGTCAATAGGCCAGGTAATAGCCGAGTAGGCACTGTCGGGCAAGCGCTGGATTGCAATGTTATAAAAATATTGGACAGCAAGGAGATTTTGCTCAAAGGCAAAAATATAATGCTGGGCTACTATAAAAATTCGGAACTCACAAAAGAATTGATAGATAAAGATGGCTGTTTGCACACTGGGGATCTTGGTTTTATGGATAAAGAGGGATTTTTGACAATTATTGGTCGCGCCAAAGACGTTATAGTTTTATCAACTGGCAAAAATATCTTTCCGGAAAGTTTGGAAAATAGTCTAAATGAAAGTCGCTATATCAGTCAGAGCATGGTCTATGGCGATAATGATAAGCAGTTGTCAGCTATAATTGTGCCTAATTTTGAGCAGTTAAAAATTTGGTGTGATGAGCGCAATATTGCTATGGATTTGAAAAATGAAAAAATACTAGATTTTTATGATGCTAAAATCAAAGAAAAATTAAATGGTTTTGCCAAAGTGGAGCAGATAAATAATTTTAAGTTAATTTCCGAGGAATTTAGCCAGGAAAACGGCATGTTAACACCAACTTTAAAACTTAAGAGGTATAAGATAAGGGATATTATAATTGTATGATAATGAAAAATTTTAAAAAAATAATATGTTAATTTTTACACCACAAAATTCGTTACTATTAATTGCTGGCTTAGTAAATCTAGTCATGAGCGTTTTAGTTTTTACTAGGGGCCTAAAAAATAAGATTAATTTGTATTTTGGCTTATTGACTTTCTTTAATTTTTTGTGGGCAATAGGACTAATAATGACGCATTCTCTAAACAGTATAGATTTAGTAGGTTTTTATGATCGAAGCACCAATATGTTTGGTATTGGTATTGTTGTCTCATTATTTTATTTTACCTTACATTTTCCTTACCAAATGGAAAAAATAAGTAAGATCAAAACAATAATAATTTGGTTATTGGCTATTTTATTTTCAATTTTAATTTATACTAAATGGTTTATTATTAGTACTGTTTGGGTAGATGAGTCATTTAATTATGTGGCATATTATTATAAGCCAGTTTTTATTGCTTACGCTATTTATTTTGTCGTATTAGCAGTGTGGTCAATTTCTTTTTTATTGAAAAAATATAAGCAAGCTGAGGGTATAATAAGACAGCAATTGAAATGGTTAATTTTGACAATAACAATTGGTTTGATTGCTGGGGCATATTTTGATATTGTAGTATCTTATTTTGGAGATTTTAAACCTGGTTGGCTTGGCCCAATATTTACTATATTTATGAACGCTTATGTGTTTTATTTAATCACCTCCAGTAAGGAAAAAATTAACAATTAAATATTTAGTATATGAGAAATTTTAAAAAAATAATATGTTAATTTTTACACCACAAAATTCGTTACTATTAATTGCTGGCTTAGTAAATCTAGTCATGAGTATTTGGGTTTTTACTAGAGGCCTAAAAAATAAGATTAATTTGTATTTTGGCTTATTGACTTTCTTTAATTTTTTGTGGGCAATAGGATTGATATTTAGTAATACGGCAATTAATTATGAATTAAATAGGTTTTCTTCTAGTGTCATTTATCCAATATCTTTAATGATTGTTATTAGTTTATTTTATTTTGCAGTATATTTTCCTTATGAAACATTTAAAGTTAGTGGTTTTTATAAATGGCTAATTAATGTTCTGATTATTTTTTATTCTATTTATTGTATATTTGGTTATAAATTATTTGTGCCCAGCGTTATTCTATTTCCAAAGGTTATTATACATTATGAACCGTGGTCTTATACTATATTTAGCATCATTATGATTGTTTTGATGTTAACGGCAATTTATATATTGTATAAAAAGTATATATCAGCGGAAGGTATTTTTAGAACACAGTTGTTATTGATTTTGATTGCTACTATTATTGGTACTAGTGCTGGTGTTTATTTTAATTTATTTTTTATGTATACCTATGATTTAACTTATAATCATTTTGGACCATTATGTACTTTATTTATTAATTTTGTTGTATTTAGCTTTATTGTTATGTCAAAAGATAAAATTAAAAATTGATTTTAATATGAGAGAAATTAAAATTTCAAATTATTAGGTGGATAATTTGATTAGGAAAGGTGGATGTTAATATTAGGGTTTGTATACAATAAAATAATGTACAGGTATATTATTTATTAAGATTATTATGAGTTTATTTTTCTATAAGTCTAACAGAGCATTATTTTTACGATTTTATAGGCGCTTAATTTTTTATTTGAAGCTAAGAAAAAGAAAACTGCCTAAAAATTTTTATATACAAATGCCGGAGATATTTGAGGATTATGAAAAGATGTATGCTCTTAGGTATTTAGTATATTGTAAGGAATTTAAATATTTAGATGAAAGAAATTATCCAGATAAAAAAGAGCAAGATAAATATGATGTTTTTTCCGTGCATTATATTCTTATAGACAGCACGTTCCATAAAGAAATCGTTGGTACAATTAGGATAATTAAAAATTCAGTTTTGGGTTTCCCGATAGAAAATAATTTTAAATTAAACATAGATCTTGAGAATATAGATAGAAGTAAAATTGTTGAAATTTCAAGACTAATTGTCAGGAAAGAATATAGGTCTCATTATTTTACATTAGATCTCGTTAGAGAGTTATATCATTATTCAAAAAAGAACAATATCACCCACGTTTACGCAGTAATGGATGATAATTTATATAATCCCTTAATCAAGATGGGGTTTACTTTTATAAAGATCGGTGAGGATGGTAATTATCAGGGGCGAACAACTCCTTATATATTAGTTATAGATGATCTAGAAAAAAGTTTATATAAAAATAATAGAATTATATTAGACTATCTTAAATATGGTTTGTAATATATAATCTATATTAGAAATTAAATTATATGAAACTGGATTATAATAATTTTATAAGTAGAAATTCTTTATATATTGATTCAAATACTCAAAGAGACTTGAAGAGTAAAAAAATTTTTTTTGCTGGGTGTGGACTAGGGAGCGTAATAGCTGAATCAGCGGTGCGAACAGGGTTCTCTGAAATTATTTTAGCAGATGGGGATAATGTTGAATTATCTAATTTGAATAGGCAATATTTTTTTTATGATGATTTAAGGAAAAATAAAGCAAAATCTTTAGCACGGAATTTACGACGTATAAATCCAATAGCCAATATAAATGTCAATGATTATTTTATTGATTCAAAAAATATAGATCATTTATTAAAGAATATCGATTTTGTAATAAATACCGTTGATCTAGATGCAACTTATTTTTCTATTATTAATAAATGTCTATCTATAGACGTACCAGTGATTTGTCCTTTCAATATTGGTTTTGGTGGTGTTATTTTAGTATTTAATAAAAATTCTGTGAAGCCAGAGTATATTTGGGGAGAGTTTGGTGTAAAAAATAGTAATGAATTTTATTCAAAATTACTTACAGCGACAAAAGATTATAAACTACCAAATTATGTAGCATCAGTTTTGACAGAAATATTTAATCTAGCCGATAGACATGGCTATTATCCACAAATTTCTATAGGAGCACATGTTGTTTCCGCTTTAGTTTTATCGGCAATAATCAAAATTTTAAAAGGTCAACCCATTGCTCTTGCTCCACATATAATATCAATTGATTCATTTTCAAATGACGGTATTTAATTTAAATACTATAATTTCTTCGTTAGTTTTTCTAACGTGTCTTTTATTGGCAATTTATATTTTTTATAATTCAAAAAAGAATAAAATTCGCGTTGTGTTTGGAGCTTTTGTATTAGTTATAGCTTTTTGGATATTAACAACATATCTAGTAGATGTTATTAAAGATTATAAAACAGTATTATTTTTAAGCAAGGTTGTTTTTATTGGGCCGATTTTAATGCCTGTTTTATTACTTCATTTCAGCTTTATTTTTCCATTAGATATAAATAAGCTGTCTTATAAAACTTATGTGTATATTTATATATTGCCTTTGGTTTTATTATTATTATTACCTACTAAATTATTTGTTCAAGAAGTGCAGATCCAGGCTTGGGGCACTAATTTTATTTATGGTATTTTGCAACCTATTTTTTCGGCATATTTTGTTTGTTTCATATTAGCAGCATTTATAAGTTCCATTTTAAAATATAAACATTTAACCAATATAAACAAACTGCAGATAAAGTATGTCTTTGTTGGGGTTTTTATTTCTTTTATAATCGCTGCTGGTACTAATATTATACTGCCTATATTTAACATTCAGCAATTTAGCTATATTGGTGTACAGTCAATAATAATTTTTATATCTTTTTCTTTTTATGCAGTAGTTAAGTATCGTTTGATGAACATAAGGCTAGTACTTAGTCGCAGTATTCTCTACGGTCTTCTAGTAGCGACAGTCGCGGCCTTTTTTGCTTTGTCAGTATTAGTAGTAGGCGAGATGATCGGTGGCAATACTAGAAACAGCAAAATTATTACCTATATTTTTAGTTCCTTTATAGTGGTTATTTTCTTAGATCCGGTAAAAAGAACTTGGGCTAGGGCAACAGACAATATTTTTTATAAAGACAAAATAGATTATCAGGCCTTGCTTCAGGAAACAGGCAACGCGGTATCGCGAGAAATAGATTTGTTTAAATTATCAAGGAGCGTTTGCTTGCTTTTGGCCAAGCGCCTCAAAATAAAACAAGTCTCGGTTTTTGTGCCAACAAACGGCCAATATGATTTGCTGGCCAGTTCCGATGATAAACAAAAAAACTTTTCTTTGAGTAATTTTTTTGTTGAATATTTAAAAAAGAATCCAGAAATTTTGATAGTAGAAGAGCTTTTGCACAACCAGTCAGAGTATGATTCCAACAGTGATATATATAGGCAAATTGATGGTTTTATCAAAGATGCGGAAATTATTAGCGCGGAAATGGTTGTGCCAATATTTGAGTCCGGCAAATTAACAGCAGTTTTTGTTTTTAAAGCCAAATATTCCGGCGATTTGTATGATCAAAATGATATTAATTTCTTAAAAGTATTGATTCCGCAAATTGCCACTGCCATAGAAAAATCCAAGCTCTATGAAGAAGTGGAAAAATTCAACCTCGAGTTAAAACAAAAAGTAGAGGACAGAACCAAGAGCTTAAAGGAAGCAAACTTGGCCTTGGAGGATAGAAATAGGTTTTTGACCACTACGCAGGCGGTAACTACTATGGTCAGCCGCACTCTGGATCTCAAAAAAGTAAATCAGATGATTGCCGACGCTATTGAAGACAAGTTGGGCTATGTCGGTGGCATACTTAGTTTTGTGGACGAAGAAAAAAATGTCATGCGGGTTGGGGCTATTACCGCCAACAAAAGCACCATTGAGGCCATGTCTTTACTGCCCAAAGAGCCACGGGAATATGAATCAAAATTGGAAGAGGGATTTAATTTAGGAGTGCAGAGCGTTTTGACTGGCAAAATTAATTTTTCTGACAAAATGTCCGATTTCTTTTCGCCACCGGTTGATAAAAAAATAATTGA
>JAUYFP010000114.1 GCA_030690875.1 bacterium
ATCCACGAAAATCCTTTAGTGCCAAATTATAATCAAGGCGTTAATACTGAAAAAATGTTTCCCGGGCTTGTTTTAGCTATTGAGCCGATGATTATTATGGGTGGCAAGCATAGAGTGGTAGTGGCCGAAAATAATTGGGATGTAATGGCTCATGATGGCAGTTTGACGGCTCATTTTGAGCATTCAGTGGCTGTGACAGACAAGGGTCATTTAGTTTTGACCCAGTAAAAATAAAGATGAAGCAAAAATTTTTAGGCATTGACTATGGCGATAAAAGAGTTGGCTTGGCTATTGCCGAGGACGGCAGTATTGCTTTGCCTTATAAAGTTTTGCAAAATAATAATTTAGAAAATCTTTTGGAACAATTAAAAGAAGTCATTCAAATTGAAACCATAAGTTTATTGGTTATTGGTTTGCCTCATAGCCTGTCTGGTCAAGAAAATGAACGCTGTAAAATAACTAGAAATTTTGTAAATTTTTTAAAATCTAATTTAGATATTAAAATTGAAACAGTTGACGAGCAATTTAGTTCTCAGCTTTATCAAAAACAAGGAGTAGTTAAAGACATAGACAAATATGCGGCTACTGAGATTTTAGATACTTTTTTAGCAATCCGCCATGGATAATAATCAGCCAATTTTTATTTTTTTGCTAGCCCTTATTTTGTCACTTATATTAACCAAGCTAATGATCTTTTTGGCAACTAAGTGGCATGTATTAGATTTGCCTAATATTAGTAGAAAAATACACGATAAACCAATTCCATTGCTAGGTGGCGTGGCTATTTATTTGGCTTTTCTACTGAGTATTGGCTTTTTCTGGCAAACAGGTAATTTGTTTGATTCTAGAATAAATATCGGGCTGGTTGCTTGGTTTTTATTGGCCTCTTTGATACTGATAGTCAATGGTTTTTTTGATGATAAATATAAATTGCCACCGCAGATAAGTATTATTGGTCCGATTATTTCAGTGGCCATAGTGATTTTGGCTGGACTAAAAATAACTTATGTCAGCAATCCTTTTGGCGGAATTTTTTATATGGATAATATTTTGGCGCCTGGTAGTTTTTGGTCCTTGGCTATTCCGATTTTCATCACATTTTTTTGGCTCATGGGTATGACTTACACCACTAAGCTTTTAGACGGCATAGATGGTTTAGCTTCCAGCATTGGGCTCATAGCCAGCGTGATTATATTTTTTGTTAGTTTATCTTGGGATGTTTCCGGTTCCACCACATCTTTACTATCAGCAACTTTAGCTGGCTCTATTTTGGGTTTTTTAGTATTTAATTGGCATCCGGCCAAGATTTTTTTAGGAGAAGGCGGTAGCACTTTTATTGGTTTTGCTTTGGGAGTTCTAGCTATTATTTCCGGCAGTAAAATAGCCACTGCTTTACTAGTTATGGGATTTCCAGCTTTGGATATATTATGGGTTATTGTCCGCCGGCTAAAAAACAAACAGCCAATTTATCAAGGAGATAACGAACATCTGCATTTTAGGCTGATGAGAGCGGGTTTAAGTCAGAAACAGACTGTCTTGTTTATGGGTTTTATTAGCTTGTGTTTTGGTCTAGTGTCAATTTTATTTACCACCAAAGCAAAAATAGGCGCGTTATTTATTGTTATGGCGCTGATGTTTTTACTGAGCTCTTGGCTAAATTATAAATTAAAAGAAAAGCATGAAGCTAAATAAACTTCAATTATTTACTAATTTATATACGAGTTTATTTGTCTTATTTATTTTGCTTTTTTTTGGATTGGTCATTGTAGAATTAAAATCTTCGAATTTAAATAAAGTGTTAGTTAAGAATCAAGTTTTTATAGTTGATCTAGCCAAAAATTCTAGTGAGTGGCGCCAAGGGCTTTCCGGTCGAGATAAATTAGCTGAAAATGAAGCCATGCTGTTTATTTTTCCTGATTATCGCCAGCCCCATTTTTGGATGAAAGACATGAACTTTTCTTTAGATATATTATGGATAAAGGACACTGAGATTGTTGATTTTGACGAAAATCTTAGTCCCTTACCAAAAAATGGGGATATTTTAGGAGCAGAAAAATTTTCTCCTGATAGTTTAGTTAATAAAGTTCTGGAAGTGCCAGCCGGCACAGTCGATAGACTAAACATACAAAAAGGGGATATAATTAAGCCAATTATATGACTAAAGATCGTTGGCAGGAAATAAAAGCCCAATTAAAGAAGAATTTTGAGATTTTTGATGAATATCAAGAGGATTTGGATCCGGGGGAAGCGGAAGTTGTTGAGTTTGCTGGACCGCAGGGCAAAATGATGGCTAAATTTGTCACCCGACCAAAAGTGCTTGATAAAAAAACTACTTATTCCAATCGAGCTGGCTCGGGCGTCAGAGTTGATTATGTTTATTCTGAGGAGGATTTTGTCAGTTACTTGGAGGCTTTTGTTTTTTCTGACGAGAGAAATGAGTGGCGAAAATTGGAAATAGAAAATTTATTTTGATAATATAGAAAATGATCAGATATTTAGCGGTTTTTATTAGTCCTTTGATTATCCTAGCTACTTGCTGGTGGTTTTTTTATTATCAACATAGTTTATGGTGGCTGGTGGGCATATCTTTGTTTTTTATATTACTTAGCGGACGCTTAATTTCTCGCCATTATTTTTTTCAATTCAAAAATTTGTGGTTTAATCTCATTACCGCTTACCTTTCCCAAATTCTTTTTTTACTGCTTTTGACTTCCAGCGCCCTGCGTTATAGCTTGTCATTTTTGCTGGTTATTTTGTGGTTGGGACTTTTTTGGGTTCTCAACCGGCAATTTGACAGCCGTCGGGCAGTTGAAGCCAAAGACTATCTTTATTATAATAAGTTTTTTTATTATTTATCCTTTTGGTTTTCGGCTACTAGTATTTATTCATTAGTGGTTTTTGTAGATCTGCCTCTGGCTTATGCTATTTTATTTATCTTAATTTCTTCATATTTTTGGTCTAGGGAGATTATGAAAATTGATGATAGTTTAAAATTTTATCATATTTTGCTAAGTATATTTTTATTGCTTCAAATAGCGGTTGTTATTTATTTTTGGGCTGTTAGTTTTTATATTGCCGGTACGATATTGACTTTATGGCTGTTTTTTATTTTGGAAAGCATCTTAAATCATTTCAAAAACTTTTCTTGGTACGCGGGTTTATTTTTTCTTAGTTTTGTTATACTATTATTGAGTTCTATTTTTTAATAAATTAATCAAATTTTATGGAAGACAAACAGCCTCATTTTGAAAGGCCAACTACCAATAGACCGCCATCTTTGTTCAATTTAACCATTATTACCGTAATAGTGGCTCTTTTAGCCGGTTTTGGTGGCGCCTTTCTAGTCAAATTAGTAGCTTCTCCCAGTCAGTCAGGTTATTTTAATTTTATCAATACGCCTCAGGATTTGAAATTTAGTATTGATCAGCCACTGACCTCTTTGGCCGTCAAAAACCAAAATGCCGTCGCCGGAGTTTATAAGGAGGTGGCGAGCATTTCTAGCATCGGGGGGCCTGTTTTTTCCGCTGGCGATTTTCTAGGTTCAGCCGTAGTGGTTACTTCTGACGGCTGGCTGATGACAACTAAGCAAGTATTAAACGACAGCAAAGGAAAAATAATTTTGGGAGACAAAGTATATGATATATCTCAAATCAAGACTGATGACTTTGATAATTTAGTTTTTATAAAAATAGAAGAAAATCTACTTTCCCCAGCTAGCTTTCAGCTCACTGACGAGCTCAATATTGGTGAAAAACTATTTACGCATATTGATTTGCCAAATAGTTATCGGAATTCGTTGGGAATAGCTTTTTTGCAAAACGATCATTATGTTTATGATAAATATCTTTATTCCGACAAGCTTGATTACTATTTGCAATTTGATTCAGCCAACAAACAATTGAATAGTTTGGGAGCGCCATACTTTAATTTGGACGGGTATTTACTGGGTATAGCTTATGAATTAGATAATCAAGAAACAGTCTTAATTCCAGCTGAGTACTTGAAACAGTCAGTTAAGAATTTATTAAATAACACAGAAAGGGTAAAACTAGGCCTTAGATATGTGGATCTGGAAAATAATAGTGGTTTTGAGAAAAAAGGTAATCTAGTGTTTAATCCACAGAAGGCGATTGATTATAATTTACCGGCTTATAAGGCTGGTCTAAAAGTTGGCGATCAAATATTAGCCATAAACAATGATGCTATATCTGCTCTGAGAAGTCTGACCTCAGTAATTCAGAATTATCGTGTAGGGGATAAAGTAATAGCCAAAGTGTTGAGAGTTGGAATAGAAATGGATATTGCGATAGGTTTATAGCTCAAAAATAAATACCCCTTAACCCCTCCCAAACTCCCCTTTACAGGGGAGGAGCTTGGTAAGTCCCCCTGTCAAGGCCTCGGCCGTGAGCTCGGCCGAACGGGGGATTTAGGGGGTTGGGGTTAAGGGGTATTTTACAGAGCCAATTTTATGCTAGGACTGTATTTTTTATTATTTATTTTCCATTTATCAATATATTGCCCAATGCCTTGCTGGCTGAGTTGATTTCTTCTTCTAGTAGACTGCTGAGACCATTCTATCAAGGAGAGGAAGTTAATTTTGTAACGGCCAGCTACCACAATGTATTTTAGTTCCTCATTTTTAATGGCTAGGCGGATAGTTTTAGTAGATACACCAAATAACTTAGCTGCTTCGGAAACTGATACTCTAACTATATTTTCCATTTTGTTTGAAAAATTAAAAATTATTATTTTATTCAATTTAAGTATAGAATATTCTATACCTTTATGCAACATTGTGGATAAGTTTTATGAACCAACCTTCGAGGTTAACCTCGAAGGTCATCTTCGCTAGAAGCTTGGTCGCGGGTCGGACTATTAGAATTATGCTCTTATTTTTCTTTACATTGGAGTATGAAAATGTTATAATCTGATAACTTTATGATGAAGAAGTGGGCAAATAGTTAAAGAGCTTTTTTATTTGGCTAAGGTTAGCCAATTTATTGTTGATAATAAATATTTTAAAAGTGTAATATTTTTGGCATTTTCTCGTCTATATATATGAATAGTTTAAAAAGTAGTTTACAAGAAAAAATAGCTTTTCTAAAGCTGAAATCCGGTGATTCTGACGCTTTTGCTTTTTTTTATGATAAATATGTAGCTAGAATTTATCGCTTTGTCCTGATAAAAGTGTCCAGCAAACAAATAGCCGAAGACTTGACGCAGGAGATTTTTCTCAAAGTCTGGCAACACTTGGTGGACAAAAAAGATATTAAAAGCTTTCAATCATTTATTTTCCGAGTGGCCTACAATTCAGTTATAGATCATTATCGACAAAACGATCGCCAAGAACTGCCTCTGGATTATATAAATGAAAACGAGGATTTAGTCAGTGATGATGCTTTGACGCTTGATGATAAAATAGACTCTACGGCGCTTCTGGAAAAAATTCGCGAATTAAAGTCGGAATATCAAGAAGTGCTTTTACTCCGGTATATTGAATCTCTGTCTATAGATGAAATAGCTGAGATAACCCAAAAAGAAAAAAATAATGTCAGAGTCTTGATTCATCGCGCTCTTAGTAAATTAAAAGAAATTATTAGCAATAATAAATAAACCAAAATGCGCTTAATCAGAAAAATTTCTCAATTAAAAAATATGGCTTATTTTCAGCCAGATAAAAATTGGGAAATCAAAACTAAGTATGAGCTTCTGTCCGAAATTGCTTCACAAAACAGACTGATGCAAGCTCAAAAATTAGATTATAGCCAAAAAATTGATTTATTATTCTCTACTTTTTTAAGCAAATTTTCACCCTCGCTGAGCAAAGCTTTAGCTGGTTTTTTGATTATTGTAATGGGCTCGGGACTTAGTTTAGCCGCTCAGGCTTCTACTCCGGGAGAGATGCTCTGGCCAATAAAGCGATCAATGGAAAAAGTGGAATTGTCGCTTACCTTGGGTTCGGTCAGGGAAACTGAGGTGCACATCAAACATATTGGCAAACGTTTAGAAGAAATAAATAAAATATTAGATAAAGATAACAATCAAGAGACAGGTACTCAGGCCAAAGAAAAAGCTATTAAGCAGGCAGTCAGGCATTTGGAAAAAGATGTGACAGCGGCTGATAGCTCACTCAAAATTGCTAAAGAAGAAAGCAATCCTGTGGCAGTGGTGGAGCTGGTCAAAAAAGTAACTGAGGCCACCAAAGAAGTTTCCAGTGTTTTGTCAGCTCAAGTCAAGGACAATATTAATGAGGACAAAACCATTGGTGAGGCCTTAGTCAGCGCCAAAGAAGTTAATGAAGTGGTACAAAAATCAGCCGTCAATGTGGCTATTGAAGTGCATGAGGAGGTTTTGGAAGCGGCTAATAAGAAAAATATAGAGTCTTCTACCAGCACTGATGGCTTAGATACAAACGATACTCTAAGTAATAATTTATCTTATCAGTCTAGCACTGCTAGTTTTATAAACAGCGTCAAAGATAATCCAGAGGTTGATGTAGTAGAATTGGAAACAGTGACCAACTTAGTCAAAGAAATAATGGCTGATGAAATTAGCGATACTAGCTCAGAAATAAGTGATGTTCAGCAAAAAGTGGAAGATGTGGATCAAAATGAATTGCAAAATTTGGAAACCTTGGATATAGAAGACATAGACAATGTCAAAGATTCTCCGGCTGACGATCAGATTTTGGCAGACGCCAAATCTTTGCTGGAAGAAGGATTTTTAAGAGACGCTTTTAATACTATTTATCAAGTCAAGGAAAAATATCAGCGAGCTGACGTGGTCTTGGAAAAAATCAGGCAAGCCATTTTGGATCATGGCACAGTTGAGCCAGAAGTAATTGATGAATTGAATTATCAAGACAGCGCGCCCGAAAGTAGTCCTGTATCGGCCTCAATGATTGTTCCAGACAGCAAAGAAACAGAAAGTATAAAAGAGGAGTTTAATTCACCAAAGGTGGATTAGGCAAGTAAAAAAGAATTTAATTATTTATAACAAACCTTATTCAATTGTCGCCGACGCTATGTTAGTCGCATGGCCAGCTGATAGGTTGCGGGTATCAGATTTTTACCCCTTCTGTCCTTACGCCTGCCTGCCGGCAAGGCAGGGACATCTCCCCCTAAATTAGGGGGAGAAAGAGAGGGGGTAGAGAGCTAATATCCCTAACTTATCGCTTAATCGCGCGCGATTTAGGGGTTTGTATTCCCACATTTAGAATAAAAACTACAATGTGCGGAAATTTAATTTGTGTTCCTAGACAATTTGTTTGTCCCACTCGTTTTATAGACCTATCGGTCTAAATGCTAGAAAGGCCGACTCGGGTTTCCGAGAGCTTTGGATTTTGATAGTTCGGTCCCTAAAATATTAACTTCTCGTTAACAAAGTTAATAGGGGATGTCTATAAAAAAGAAGGATAAAACAATGTCTAGAGAACTTTTAACCGAAATAAGACAAAATGAATTTAACAAAAAAAGCTCTTGTCTTCGCTCTGATGCTTACCACTGTCCTATGGTCCTTTGGTGGACTAAACGTAAAGGCAGCTGGTAGCTATGGCGCAGGATCTTTGTTAGCTCTTAGTGGTGTCAAAGATGCCGCTGTCTATTACATCGGTTCAGATGCTAAGAAATATGTCTTTCCAGATCCTAAGACTTATTACACTTGGTACGCAAACTTTGACGATGTTGTCAAAGTAAATGTGGCTGAACTAGATATGTATGAGGATGGCGGAGCCGTTACTTATCGTGCCGGTACCAAACTAGTCACTCATGAGAACACAGCAAAGGTTTATGCCGTCGAACCAGGCGGAGTATTACGCTGGATTCCTACAGCAGAAGTAGCCGAAGACCTATATGGCGCCAATTGGGGTGCTATGGTCATGAATGTAATTCCGGGCTATTTCTCATCCAGCTATACTACTGGAACTGACTTAGCTAGCAGCTACCCAGTGGGTACTTTGCTACAAGTCGGCGCAGACATATATTATGTTTCTGACACTAATGAAGTCAGAGTATTTGCCGATGCTGATGCTTTTGAAGCTAACAGCTTTGTTTACAGCAATGCAATTGAAGTTGCTAATGTTTCAAGCTACACCATGGGCGAATCAGTTACTGGCGAGGAAATTGCTCTATCAGGCTTTATGCCGGCTGAAGGTGGTGGTTCAACCACCGGTGGTGGTTTGACTGTTTCTTTAGCTAGCGACACTCCAGCCAGCGGTATGGTAGTTAATAATGCCGCCAGATATCCTTTTACCAAACTTAAATTGGTAACTGGTGATGCGGCTACTACTATTGATCAAATGGTAGTTCAGCGTGGTGGTATTGCTCAAGACGGTTCTTTTGCTAGTATTGATGTCTTGGACGCAGCCACTATGATTCCATTTGACCAAAACTCAAAGACCTTTAACTCAAATCATCAGGCAAACTTTACTAAGGACTTAGTTTTAGCTGCTAATACCACTAAATATATTTATTTATCTGGTAATATGGGCACCTTGACTAATTATGCTGGAGAAGTTCCAACCTTAGGTTTGGCAAGTGTTACTTTGAGCGGTGGTGGATCAGTTTCTGGAACATTGCCAATTTATGGTAACTACCAAAATCTAAATGCCACTATCACCATTGGTACTGCT
>JAUYFP010000115.1 GCA_030690875.1 bacterium
CCGGGCAATTTTCATGTTTGGTATTTTGGTTGTTGGCCCGACTGGCATGTCAATAACTAAATGAGTTATTCCGGTGGCTACTTTTTTGGCCATAATAGACACCAGCATCTTATCATATGGTTCCAAAGACAAGGGATAAGATACTTTTAAAATTTTATCATCAGCCGGTGCTAGATTTAAGCCACCACCCCAAACTAAGCAACCACCGGCTTTTTTGACTATTTTTCTAATTTGTTCAGCCGAAAAACTCACTGGAGCCAACACTTCCATAGTATCAGCTGTACCAGCTGGCGAAGTAATGGCCCGAGAAGAGGTTTTAGGTATTATTAAACCTAAACTGGCCAATATAGGAATGGCTACCATAGAAGTGCGATTGCCTGACAAGCCGCCAACTGAGTGTTTATCAACCACTATACCCGGAAATTTGAGCATTTCGCCAGTTTCTGCCATAGCTTTGACCATATAATAAAGTTCTTGATCAGTATATCCATGCATAAAGCTAGAAGCCACAAAATAAGTGGTTTCTGTTCTAGTTAAAACGCCATTAGTTATATCAGAAAAAATTTGATAAAAATCTTCGTATTTAAGAGTTTTGCCTAGCAATCTTTTTTTAATCGCTTGGACTGATTTAGCGCGCTCTAAAAAATGGACTTCCGCAATGGTATTAAGTGGAATATTGATGCTTTCCCAAATATCGCGATAAAGTCCAATTGAGCCGGCGGGTACTCTTTTTTCACTAGTATTGGCTTCGGCAATAACTGAGTTTTTTTGCCAAGAAATTTTTATTTTGTCGCCAGCTTTAATGCCAAAACGCATAGCTTCATCAACATTAAGCAAGGCAATGTTTGACTGTCCGGTTTTAATATCGAGTTTTTTTATTTTTAAATAATATGGCATAATTTAGAATTTGATTATTTCTCCCTGCTCCAAAGTTTTTGAATTAGTATTTGTTTTATTTGTAAAATCTAAATTATTATTTTTATCTTCAACTTTTTTATTATCCTCATCGCGGATTATTTTTATTTTGGGAGGACTTTTTAAAATATCAGCCAAAGAAGCGAATTCTTCTTTAGGATTGTCTTCACTGACTATTTTAATGCTTGAAGGTGGCGGTATTTTGCCGGCTCTGGATAAATTCAAGCATTCGCGACAATAAATTGGCTTACTCGGGTCAGGTTCAAAATTTATAGTGGTTTTCTTGCCGCAAAAAGTACAAGTCACATTCTTGCTTATTTTTGGTTTATCACTGCTATTAGTTGAGACAGAAGTTCTGGCTGGCCTCTCTTTTTTATCTCTAGTTGTAGCTTCAAGTGGCGTTTCCGAATTTTCATCACCTTTGTTTTCACTCCAACGGATTATTTTATCCTCTACTTCTTCTCTTGGTTTAGCATATCTTTCTCTAGTAACTTTGATGATTTTTTCTTTGATATCAGCATTTTCTTGAGCCACAACCAAAGGAGCTAAGGTGTGAGCGGAAAAGGCCTCCGAAGTTACGCCATCGATCATTAGTTTTATATAAATATCAAATTTTGAAAGGTTGACCAAATCCTCGGGCGTAAATGTTGGGAAAAATTCTTTTTCCAGAAAATCAGCGTCAGCCGCGCCAATTCTAAAAACCACAATCGTGCCAACATTACCAAAAACGGTGGCAGTTATTTTTTCATCAACTTGCTCTATATATTGATGGGCAATTATCAAATTAAGTTTATATTTTCTGGCTTCCGACAGTATATTGGCAAATGACTCAGTGGCGAAATTTTGAAATTCGTCAACGTAGAGATAAAAATCTTTTCTTTCTTCTTCTGGAGTATCCACTCGGCTCATAGCCGCCAGCTGGATTTTGGTAATCATCATCGCGCCAAGAAGCGCGGAGTTATCTTCGCCTACCCGGCCTTTGGATAAATTGAGCAGTAATATTTTTTCATTATCCATGATGTCTCGCATAGAAAAAGATGATTTGACTTGACCTAAGATATTTCTAATTAGCGAGGAAGATAAGAATCGGCCGACTTTATTTTGAATTGGCGCGATGGCCTCGGCTTGGAAACGGTCGGGGTATTTGGAATATTCTTCCAGCCAAAAAGACTTTACTACCGGGTCGCTGATTTTTTCTACTACTCTTTTTCTAAAATTTTTATCAACTAGCAGACGCATAATGCCCAAAAGCGTTGATCCAGGGTATTCTAAAAGCGCTGAAATGGCGTGATGAAGCACATATTCCAATCTCGGTCCCCAAGAATCAGCCCAGATTTTTTGAAATACGCCAATCAGTCCCGAAACCACTAAATGCCTTTGTTCTGGAGAGACTTTTTCCAAAACAATAAAGCCAATAGGAAATTCCAAATCCGAAGGGTTGAAATATATAACATCATTAATGCGGCTGCTAGGAACAAAATTTATTACTTTTTCCACTAAATCGCCGTGCGGATCAACCACGCAAACGCCCTTGCCAGACTGAATGTCCTGGATAATCATGTTTTCCAAAACAGTGGATTTGCCCATGCCAGTCTTGCCAATAAAATACATATGGCGACGGCGGTCGTCGTTTTTTATGCCAAACTGAACATTAGAATTACGGAAATTGGTCTGCGCGAAAATTGTAACTTTATTTTCATTCATAGTTAGGAGGTAGGCAAGTTAGTTGGCGGAGCGCCCTGATGTTTTGGCGCCTCAATATTTGTATTATTTTTTTTAGCAAATTTATCTTCAAAATATTTGTTATCCAAATCAACGCTAAAAGCCTGATTGCTTTTTAATTGGTTTTTTAAATCGCGGGAAAGATCCTCTTTGCCTTGATCAACCATAATATTTCTCGGCAAGCTGTATGGCGCTTCTGATTTTTTAGATTCTGTTCTCTGCAACATTGGCGCTTTAATGAACTTACTTGGGAAATGCCAAACCGTAGCCAGCTCCTCGGTGTTTAAAATATAATAACCATGACCAATAGTGCCACTGCGTCTTTTATAAGCTTTAATTAATTTTTCTCTACGCCAATTTACGCGGCGTTTCACCATAAAATAATCTATTTTGGTTTTAGTTTTTGGATCAGGTTTAAAAGCGTTTAAATCCAGAGTATTAAACTGTTTTATTGAACCAAAAACCGAAGAAACTACTCGGGCGCTTGAATATTGCTCTAAAGGCGAAATATAAATCAAACGCATTTTGCATTCAAAACCATTTTTACTGGCTTTTTCTTGAATTGCTTCGACGGCGTTTTTTTCACCCGGAGTCAAATGAAGCATTAAACTAGGAATGTCTGGTTTTTTATCTTTATTTGATGATTTAGTCTCAGCGCCACTGGGGAAAAACCAATTTTCACCAGTTGAAAGAAATAATAAACCAGAAATAGGACTTAAAAGTTTGCTAAGATAGCCTTCCTTTTGCTCTATTTTTTTACCAGCGATTTTGTAAGCTTCTTTTTCACTCTTTTTTATCCAATCAAAACCAGTTGGTTTAATAATAATTTGTAGCCAAACCTGCT
>JAUYFP010000117.1 GCA_030690875.1 bacterium
CCGTTGCAGTCCAACTACTCGAGAAAAATTAGTAGCCGCGCCGGTATTATCATGACTATAAAAATCATCAGTATTTCCTCTATATATACGACAACTATTATCATTTTTACAATTATTCATACATTCCTCTAAATCACCATAACCAGAACAAGTAACTACTCCTGCGCTATTAATATTATAATCAACTAAAATAAAATTATTGCTAACTAAAATACTATCGCCAAAATAGCAAACATTGCTATCTGTACACAACCAGTCGCTGTCACGGATGTTTCTGGTCAGCTCCAGCGCTTCTCTAGCCAAATTAGCGGCAATTATCCTATCTTTATTGGCCCGATTATCATTAGAATTGCCAATAGCCAAAGAAAAAGCCGCCAGAACGCCAATGCTAAAAACACCAATAGTTATAACTAACTCAATCAGTGTAAAGCCAGACGCTAAAATGCGTCCTGAAGCTATTTTTTTTCTTATAAAAGTAATTACTAAAAACATTAAAATTAAAAACTGAAAAATCGATCATCAAGTGGTGGTTCTGGTGGAGGACGAACTGGTTCATAAACAGAATAAGCATAGCCAATATTTCCCCAAACATATTCCACTTCATTAGCGCTATTTAGAGACCTTTCCCCAATATTAATAACTGAACGATAGCCATCTGTGGGAGAACCAGGACCTTTATTCAACATTTCTACTTGATATGTATTTCTAAGGGAAACAGCCATATTAGTATTGACCTGATTTTCCGTCACAAAAGTAAAATAAAAATTAGACTTATCAGCAACATAATCATTGAGCTCAATTGCTGAATTGCTCAGTATAGTCTCTTTAATCTTATAATCTTCATTAGTAAGGCCAGCTGTACCAGCATCAGCAAAAATAATATATTTAGCATTAGCCGTAGCTAAATCTTCAAAATAAATACCATAACCGCCAGCTGGATACTGCGCTCCCGCGCCAAAATCATGAACTGTTCTAGACATAGCTAAATTTCTGGCATAACGAATGTCAGCCATTAATTTTTCATTTTCAATCACTATCTCAGCTTCCAAATCAGTTTTGGAAATGCTAATGATAAAAAAAGAAGACATAATAGAAATAATCGCAATGGCAATCAGTATTTCCATTAAAGTTAAGCCAGCGCGATTTTGATAAATTTTCTTCAACATAAATTATTTAATTATTTATTTATTTTCTAATAATATTAAAGAAATAAAGACCAATACCAATTGACTAATTCTTGGCCGTAAAGCATGGTCAGCCAAGTGGCTAGCGACAAAAAAGTGCCAAAAGGAACTTTATCTTTCCAGCCTTTTTTGCTGACTAATAAAAGCCAAAGGCTCAGCAAACTGCCTAGCACATAAGCAATAAACAAAGCCGTTAGAATATGCGGATAGCCCAAAATAGCGCCCATCAGCAGTCCCAAACGAATATCACCACCGCCTATCCAACGGCCTTTGGATATTACAAATTGCGCTAAGAAAAATCCCCCGCCAATAAGCATAGCCAAAAGCAAATCCAGCCAAATAAAACCTAAAAACAAATTTACTACGATGGCCAAAACTAAAGCCGGCCAAATAACATTATCCAAAATAAGATAATATTTGAGGTCATAGACAAAAATTATCAGCAAAAAGCCGGCTAAGGCCCACCAGTCAAAAATTTGCGCAATTTCTTTAAGGCCTAAAAGCGCGATATCACCATTGGGAGCAATATTTAAAAAAATCAAGGAAAATATAATCGCTGTCGCCAGCTCCATCAGTGGATATTGGCTGGAAAATTTCTGCCGACAATAACGGCAACGGCCTTTGAGGTAAAAATAGCTAAAAAATGGCACTAGATCTTTAGGATAAAGCCGATGCCCACAGAAAAGGCACTTGGAAGCGCCTTTAACAAAGGATTCCTGCCGATGTAGTCGCAAAATAACCACATTCAAAAAACTGCCAATAAAAAGCCCCAAGATAAAAACAAAAACTACTATCATAGTAATTTTATTATACCATAATTGACAGCTGTTTGCTAACTAGCTATCACTGGCGCATTGCATGACCATATTAGCGGTAATTCGGCATTGGCCACCACTACGGCTGTTTAAATTCCAAATCGGCCATTTGTTATTCAGCTTAAATTCAATACTATAATTATCCGCTCGGCTAGCAATAGTGGCTGGTCCAGCCCAAATAAAATCATTTTGGTAATAAATTATTTTTCCCTCAGGATTATTAACACCCTGATCAGTTAGAGACTGTAAATTGCTAACAGACATTTTTTCCAGTTCCGGATAAGCATTAAATTTATCATAATATCTTTCCCAAGCCACTGCCAAAGTCTTAGCTTGAGAAACCAATAATAAGTCATTACTCTTTCTCTGGCCATCAATAACAACAATCAGCGCTACCAGCAGAGCTGACACCAGAGCCATAGCGATAAAAATTTTTATGCGCAAACTATAATGAAACATAATTTTAACTTAATTAACTAAAGCACAACTTAAAACACCAGGCCCATTAATCGAGTTATTTTGACAATAAACCGACTGAATGCCTAAGTTTGGATTGTTAGGCGCGGCAGAAATATACCAAAAAGTGCTATTAAGTGAAACCCTTTTTATTTTGCATATTTTATTTCAGAATGACTATATTATATCATAAAACTAAACAAGCCGCGAACTTGTTTGAAACCAACCTTCGAGGTTGACCTCGCAGGTCAACCTCGAAGGTTGGTTTTTCAGAAAAACAAAAAACTCTCCTTTGAAGAGAGCTTTTTGCAAATTTTAAAATTAGCAATTACTAAATGCAAGCTGAAGTTGAACATTCTATACATCCATTCTGAGTACATGTAACGCCATTAATAGCACCAGCAGCCGCAGTATCCTTAATGTCTATATCCCAAGCACCTTGAGCTGGAGTATTAACATTTATAGAAACTGTATCGTATGGATCTGGTAAGGTGCCCCAAGGAATACTCACTGATACCGTACATGTATCTCGTGTACCAGTAAATACAGTCAAATTCATAGGATCATTTATAGTTGGAGTACCTGGTTGATCACCACATAAAATAAAAGCTGATGATAAAGATGAGCCATAAGCCTTAGCTGTAGCCATCTTAGCTTTTGTACGAGCACTATTCAAATTGACCACCGCCACGGTGGACAAAATGCCGATAATAGCGATAACTACTAGCAACTCAACTAATGTAAAACCTTTTTTGTTTTTCATTTTGTCACCTCCTCTCACAAAGCGCATAATCAAGCTAAAGCCTGAGATCTCTGAGGTTCTAACTTAGAAATTACGCTTAGGTGTTAATATTAAAATAAACTTGTTATAATTATAGCACTTTTCAAAAAAACGCACAATTATTTTTTCCTTTTTCTCCCCTTACTAAGGGGAGAGGTAGAGGGGTCTAAGAAATATTTTGGGCAACTTTAAACATTGGCAACATTATCGCCGCCACCATACCGCCTACTCCCACGCCCATAACTATCAAAATCAATGGTTCAATCAGCGAGGTCAGTCCGCCCACCAAATTATCTATTTCTCGGCCATAAAAATCGCTTAGTCTTTCCAAAACAGTGTCTAATTTTCCCGTGCGCTCGCCAATAACCATCATTTGGGCAAGCATCTTTGGCATAATCGGTGATTTGACAAATAGTGTGGCAATAGAATTTCCGCCTTCCACTTCATCAACGGTTTCTAAAATCAATTTTTCATAAGCGCGGTTATCCACAACCTCGGCTGTAATAGTCAGCGCCGAAGCAATTGGCACTCCGCCTCTAATCAAGGTGGATAAAGAACGAGTAAAACGAACTATATAAATTTTTTGAAATAAGGAGCCAAAAATCGGCATCTGAATTTTGACCATATCCCAAGTGAGCTTACCGGTTTTTGATCGCAGGAGAAATTTTAAAAGCACAATCAATCCGGCCAGACCAAACAAAACTACATACCAATAATGCTCCATAAAACCAGAAGCGCCAATTAGTATTCTAGTTAAAAGAGGCAGTTCAGCTCCGGTTTCTTCCAGCATTTGCGTCATCTTAGGCACCACAAAAGTCATCATCAAAAATCCCACCACAATCATACCGCCAACGATAAAAGTTGGATAAATCATGGCGCTTTTTACCTTGGAAATCAAATCATAATCTTTTTCCATTTGGTCAGCCAAATATTGGAGAATTTCATCCAGCTTGCCTGAGGTTTCGCCAGACTTGACCATAGCCACAAAAAAATGACTAAAAATCTTTTTATGCTTGGCCATAGCGTCTGACAATCGCATACCGCCGTCAACATCGTCGGCCATTTCAGTAATTTTGGAAATAAAAATAGGATTGGTAGTTTGTTGAGACAAAATTCGCAGTGATTGCACTACTGGCACAGTGGCGGAAATCATCACCGACAGCTGGCGGGAAAAAATAACCAAATCTTTTGATTTAACCGAACCGAGATTTATATTCAAGCCACGACTTTTTCTGGCCTTAGTTTCAATCAAAGACAAAACTATCAGACCGCGCTCTGACAAAAGATCAGCGGCATCGTTCTGCGATAGCGCCTCAACCGCTCCTGAGGTCATCCGTCCTTCATTGGTTCTTGCTCTGTATTTATATACTGCCATAAATTAAATTGGCTTTATTTAAAAGATTGGGGATCAATCGCCTCTTTTCTGGCTTCAGTCAGACTGATTTCACCGATTTTAACTAATTCTAAAAGAGATTTATCTAAAACTACCATGCCTTCGTCTTTGGAAGTCTGCATAATACTATGCAACTGATAAAAACTACTATCTTTGATGCTGGCTTTAACAGCATTAGTAACAGTCAGCACTTCCGACACCAAAATTAAGCCACCGCCT
>JAUYFP010000060.1 GCA_030690875.1 bacterium
CCTTTAATAAACCGTGGGCGGTTTTTTAAAAAAATTAATTTATTGAGAGTTTAATGCTCGGCCCCATTGAAGATGTAAGATACAGAGACTTGATATAAGTTCCTTTGATGCTCTGGGGTTTGGCTTTTTTCAATGAATCAAAAAATATTTGAAAATTCTCTACTAATTTCTTTTCCTCAAAAGATACTTTTCCAATAGACAAATGAATATTGGAAGTGTCGTCGTTCTTGTAGGAAACCTTGCCTTGTTTTAATTCCGTAATCATTTTCTTCAAATCCGGTCCAATAGTGCCAGTTTTAGGATTAGGCATCAAACCTTTTTGACCGAGAATTTTAGCAATGACCGCGAGCTTTGGCATCATATCCGGAGTGGTAACCGCCACATCAAAATCAGTTTTGTTGGTTTTCTTGATTTCTTCAATCAAGGTTTCCGCTCCGACCAAATCAGCGCCGGCCTCTTTGGCAACTTTAACTTTGTCTTCTGTTACAAAAGCGGCTACTTTCACTTTTTTGCCGGTGCCGTGAGGCAAAACTACTGAGGCGCGAACTATTTGATCACCTTTTTTTGGATCAATGCCAAGCTTGGCATGAACTTCCACTGAGGCGTCAAATTTAACTTGCGCAACACCTTTTATCAAGGCCATAGCTTCCTCTATTTTATAGAGTTTGTTTTGATCAACTTTGCTTTTAGCTTCTTTTAAACGCTTGCTTGTCTTAGACATAATTTTATTTGTCTGACGAGGTGCAAACGCTTGGCCGACTAGCCAAGCTCCCTCATTATTTATATTATTCCTCTATTCTTAAACCCATCTGTCGCGCGGTGCCGGCAATAATTTTTTTGGCGGCTTCCAAATCTTTGGTATTCAAATCCGGCATTTTAGCTTTGGCTATTTCCGCCAATTGCGCCTGAGTTATTTTACCGATTTTTTCCTGCAATGGCTTGCCTGAACCTTTAGGAAGGTTTAAAAGCTTTTTAATCATATCAGCGGCCGGAGCAGTTTTGAGAATAAAAGTAAAAGTCCTATCCATATAAATAGTCAGCTGAGCTGGAACTATTTCTCCCATTCTGTCTTTGGTGGCTTCGTTGAATTTGACACAAAAATCCTGGATGTTTACTCCGTGTGGACCTAAAGCAGTACCAACTGGCGGAGCAGGAGTGGCTTTACCAGCGGGAATTTGAATCTTAACAATTTGCTTAATTTCTTTTGCCATATTATTTTATAGTTTTTTAATTTGTAAAAAATCCAGCTCAATTGGCGTTTCGCGACCAAACATAGAAACCAAAACTTTGGCCTTGCCTCTGGCTTCGTCAATATCGGAAATTTTTCCTTCATAATCTTTAAATGGTCCGTCAGTAATTTTAACCATATCACCTTCGGCAATATCAATTTTGAATTCTGGCTCTTCCTTACCCATTCTCTGCATCAAAGCTTTTATCTCAGAATCGGAAATCGGTGTCGGCGTAGTGCCTGAACCCACAAAGCCAGTGACATTGGGCGTGTTTCTGACAACATACCAAGACGCGTCAGTAACAATCATATTAACCAAAACATAGCCGGGGAAAATCTTTTCCTTAACGGTTTTTCTTTTGCCGTTTTTAATTTTAATTTTGGTCTCAGTAGGAATCAAAACATCAAAAATCTTATCCTCCATATCCATGGATTCAATACGCTGTTTAAGATTGCGGGACACATTTTCTTCGTAACCTGAATAAGTATGAAGCACATACCACCTTCGACCCTGTTGCGCGGTTTGTTTTGGCATAATTTTCTAATTAAAAAATTAGCTAATAATCAGCTCTAAGACTTTGCTCAAGATCATATCAATCAATCCCAGAAATAAAGCCACAAATACTGAAACACCAATCACTACTAATGTATGATTAATAGTAGTTTCTCGGCTTGGCCAAACTACCTTAGCTAGCTCTTCTCTGGCGCCTTTTAAATAATTTGTAATTTTATTCATTTGTTTAAAATTCAGGTTTTTTAAAACAGCTCGCTTAGCTGTTTAATAACGAGATAAGTATAGCACAAAAAAAATGTTTTGGCAAGAGCAAAAGCTAAAACCCTTGAAATTCAGAGGTTTTTAATAAAATATCGCTCTAAATGCTATTGAACACTGATAAATTTGGCCATATTAACCACTTCGGAAGGATAACTGATAATAGTATAATCATCCATTATAACAGTCATTGAATCACTATCCTGGTATGTTTTAAGGGAACTATTAGCCTCTTCTTTATTGGAAAAACAAAACGAAGCTGATCTAGTATCACCATTTATTTTAGGTAAATAAATTTGAGAGTTAGCGTCAATATTATCAATACAAAACTGCCCTAACATATCATTATAGAGATATTTTCCGGAGATTGTTGCTCTGCCGGAAAAAACTACCTTAGCATTATCTACGGTCAAAGAGCTAAAACTACTATTAAAAGGATTTATTTTCTTAATCGTCATGCCAGCGACAATATCACCCACCTTAGCAGTAGTAACGTCAAACAAACTTGTTTGATAAGTGGAGTTATAATTTATACTATTTACCACATCAGCAGTTAAAGACTTATATTTATTTTCTAAATCTTGATCTTTAGCATCAAAATTAAATTCAAAATTAAATTTTACTATTTTATCATCTAACAAAAAATAATAATTTTCTATTACCCCCAAATCATAGCGGCCCTGTTTGTAAATATCCAAACCACTAATAGTGACGAAACTGTCTTGATACTTATACCCGTAGCTGTTATTGGCATAAAAATCATCTTTTAAGCCCTGGGCTGTTTTTAAATCTTTTATATTATCAGATACTTTCAACCAAAAGTGTCCGCCACTTGCCCCAAACAACTTTCCAAGATCTCCTTCGTCATTTATAGTAAAATCTTTTGGGTATCTAAAAGATAAACCAAGTTCCTCATCACTATAAGTCTGCTGACCTAAAGTATCATCTTGCATGGCCTTGGTCGCGCTCAATTCGTTTTCTAAATTTTTTATTTCCGCTTTTAAGCTATCTATTTCAGTTGTAGTTTTGCTAGATAGCTCTTGAACCGCTTTCTGCGCCTGACTTACTTTTGACTGCTGATAATAATAAACCGCGCCACCGATAAGCAAAGCAGTAATAAAAAAAGTAAAAATAACAAACAAAACCTTGTGAGAATTGCGTGGCGTTTGATTTGGCGGATCAATTTGATTGTCCATAATTTTTTAAAATTTTACCCCGCACCTTTTAAAAAGGCGCGAACATTTTTTATTTTTATCCCCACAAAAGGTGCGGGGTTTATTTTCTTAAAAATATTATCCAATTATCCTCATCATACACTTTTTCCCAATATTTATCAATAATCAGCGATTGTGGTAAATACACTTCTGCGTCTTTGCCACCATTGGGAAAATTGTCTTGCCAAAAATACAAAGTATAATAAGAATTTTCATCGCTATTTTTATCATGATAAAAAAGCAAAGTATCTATGGCCCGAGGTTCGGTGGAATTAACAATAGCCATAAATTCTTCCGGTGTTTTGGCTTGGCTCATTTTTTCTATCTTGGCCATTCTATCAGAATAACGGGAAGCTTGATGGCTAAAATGAATACTCGGAGCAATATAATATGATAAGGGCAAATAAGCGCCGAGCTCCATAGAACCACTGGATAACCAAAGGCGATTTTGATAATCAGGCACCTTGACTTTTATTGCCTCTGCCAAAGCCATAGTCGGCTGTGGCGCCACTAGGTCTTTCTCTATCTGGGCCAAAACTTTTTGATCATCAATATAACTAGCAAAAGGCATTTTGAATAAAACTAAAATAAAAATAATTATGAGCAACCCTCTCTTAATGGCGATTGATCTGTTGACAATATATTTCTGATAAATATAAAGTAATAAATAAGTCAAACCAACTGCTATACTTGCCGTTCCTAAAAATAAAAATGGTTTTGATGGCTGGATTGGCCTCTGGCCAAGCAAAAAATATAATATATTAAAAAATTGATAAAAATAACAAATTATCAGAGTTATTAAACTAGCTTTAACAAAACTTTTTTTGTAAAATAATATCAATCCAACCAAACCCAGTAAATAAAAAATGGCTTCCAGACCAAGTTCACGCCAAGGAGCAAAACCAAAAAAATCTCCCACTACAAAATAGATTGCCTGTCCATTTTCCAGGCCGTATTTAAAATATGAACCAAGCAGTGGCAGAACAAAAATTGAAGCTATCAGCGCTATGATTAAGCCAAAATATACAAAACGCTTAAAATTTAATAATTTATTTTTAGTCAATATTATTAAAACTAATATGGCCGGAATAAAAATCAGCCACCAAAAATAAAAAAGTAAAAATAAAATTCCACCGCTTAAACCAATAAATAAATAATATTTTTTTGTCCAGTTCTTGACATAAAAACTTTTGGAAATAATTCCCAACAAAATAACACCAAACAAAGCTGATAAAGCTTCGTAGGGTTTGAATATAAAACTATCAAAACCAATCATGACAAAATACAACAGTGGCAATAAAAACCAAAACCAAGCTGAGGAAACAATGTCTTTTTTTTCTATCTGCTTTTTATTTATTTTCTGCCAAAAAATGTATTGCCAACCATAAGAACCTAAGAAAAACGCCATTATAGCCCAAGCAATGCCTATTTTAGAAGCCACAATGGCATTATGAGCAAAAGGTCGGGATATCAGCCCAGTTAGCCAAAAATACAAAGGCGGATAAAAATTTGGCAACCAGCCATAATAAAAATCTCGCCAAGGATTATCTAACAACACCTTGCCTAAAAAATCCATAATAAACAACTCGTCGCCGATATTACCCGCCCACATCCGTTTGAGTGGCCAAAAAAGAATTAAATAAAAAATAAAAATGGCCAGAGTTGTCAACAAAACATAGGCCAAAGGTTTTTTAACTTTAAAAATAAAAAAAAGCATCAAAGCTCCATAAACAAAAAAAACAACTTTTGACCAAGCTAAAATTTTGAGAGTTGTTAAACTCAAACTTAAATCCATATAAAGACAATTACCTTTTAGATATCCAAATTCTTAACCATTTTGGCGTGAGTCTGAATAAACTTTTTGCGCGGCGCTACTTCCGAACCCATAAGTATTTCAAAAGTCTGATCCGCTCTAGCGACCTCAGTTACTGTAACTTGCTTCATCAAACGGCCGGCTGGATCCATAGTAGTTTCCCATAATTGGGTGGGGTTCATTTCTCCCAAACCCTTGTAGCGCTGAATATTGGCACGACCAGCTTTTTTAGTAATCACTTCTTTACTAACAACTTCTTCGTCTGTTTCTTCAACTTCTTCTTCTATTTGCGATAAATCACTGTCGGAAATTCCCCACTTTTTTTTGAGTGTTTCCAAAGCATCGTCATTGTAGACATACTCTATGTCCTTGCCTTTTTGAATGCGATAAAGCGGTGGCTGAGCAATATAAATATGGCCTTGACGAACCAAATCCGGAAAATACCGATAAAAAAAGGTCAATAGTAAAGTCCTAATGTGTGCGCCGTCAACATCAGCATCAGTCATAATAACTATTCTGTCATAGCGCAAATTTTCCATATTAAACTGTTCACCAATATTAGTGCCCAAAGCAATAATCAAAGATTTGATTTCCGTATTAGCTAACATTTTATCCAAGCGCGCTCTTTCCACATTTAAAATTTTTCCTCGCAAAGGAAGAATGGCTTGAAATCTTCGGTCTCGGCCCTGTTTGGCAGATCCGCCAGCACTATCACCCTCAACAATATATAATTCACAATCTTTAGGATCACGATTAGAACAATCTGCTAATTTACCCGGCAAAGTAAGGCCTTCTAAAGCGCCTTTTCTGAGCACTGATTCTCTGGCGCTTCTGGCAGCTACTCTGGCTTGGGCGGCCAAAAGACATTTGCCCAACATCTCCTTAGCATCGCGAGGATTTTCTTCCAAAAATATTTCCAAAGCCTCGGAAAAAACTGCTTCCACTGCCGGACGAACTTCAACATTACCAAGCTTAGCTTTGGTCTGGCCTTCAAACTGAGGATCTGGCAGTTTAACGCTGATAATAGCGGTCAATCCTTCGCGGACATCTTCGGCCGTCAAATTCTGATCTTTTTCTTTGAGAAAATTATTTTTTCTGGCGTATTTGTTCAAGACTCTAGTTAAAGCAGTTCGAAAACCAATTAAATGCATGCCACCTTCTAAATTGAAAATATTATTGGCAAAAGAATAAACATTTTCTCGGAAATCAGCCGTATACTGAAAAGCTACTTCGACATTGATATTATCTTTTTCTTTGTTAACATAAAAAACTTTTTCCTGTTTTACTTCATTGCCATTGTTTAAATGTTTGACATAAGAAGCAACTCCACCTTCAAAATAAAATTTGTATGATTTTAATTTTTTTGGATCACGTTCATCGTAGACATTTATTTTTATGCCTTTATTAAGATAAGCTTGCTGTCGCAAATGTTCGATGATTGTCGGCCATTCAAACTCGGTAACGGTAAAAATTTCCGGATCAGCTTGCCAGATTTGTGTAGTGCCTGTGCCAGTGGCTTTGGCAATCGGTTTTACTTTGGCTAAGGGTTTGCCTCTTTTATATTCCTGCATCCAAAGTTTGCCATCGCGTTTGACTTCCGTCCTCATCCATAAAGACAAAGCATTGACCACTGAAATACCAACGCCATGCAGACCACCAGAAACTTTATAACCACCATCGCCAAACTTAGCGCCAGCGTGTAAGGTTGTCATAACTGTTTCCAAAGCTGATTTTTTACTTACCTTATGTATATCAACTGGAATACCGCGTCCATTATCAGCTACTAATACTTTTCCTTCAGGTAACAATTTAATATCAAGCGTATCCGCATGGCCGGCCATTGCCTCGTCAATGCCATTATCAACCGCTTCCCAAATCAAATGATGCAAGCCAGTTGAAGCTGTATTGCCAATATACATTCCCGGCCTTTTTCTAACCGGCGCCAAACCTTCTAGAACGGTAATTTGTTCAGCAGTATACTTTTCTGATTTATTATCTTTTTTGCCTGT
>JAUYFP010000061.1 GCA_030690875.1 bacterium
TTGACGCCATCCGGTTTAATCATCACGAAAGTTTTTTCTTCTTTAAAATTCATACTGCAACTTTTAATAAACAAAATTAATTATTTTCCCATTTTCTTTTTGACTTCTTCAACAACTTCCGAGGGAGTGATATTGGCTTTAACTAGATAACCAACTGAACCTAGTTGTTTGCCTCTTTCAATGTCCTCTTCCTGACCCAAATTAGTTAAAAGCATTACCGGAATGTTTTTGGTTTCCGGATCTTCTTTTAGAGCTTTCAAAACTGAAAAGCCGTCCATCTTGGGCATGATAATGTCCAATAAAATAAAATCCGGCTTAATGCTTTTGGCTTTGACCAAACCGTCAGCGCCGTCAAGCGCTTTGGTCAAATCAAAACCTTCGTTTTTAAATTTGACTTCGTACATGTTGGCGAGCATTTCCTCGTCCTCTATCAACAAAATTTTAGTCTTATTTTCTGCCATAAAATAAAAATTAATATTATGATTATGTATCTATTATAAGCTAAATAAATATAAAAATCAAGGTAAAAGAAAAGGGGGCCAGTATACCACGTATACCCTACGCAAAAATCCCGCCTTATGGCGGGATGCTCAATTTTACAACCAATCGCTATCGCTCTTGGGTAAAATTGGCAAAAGAAAACCGGGCGAAACTCACTGTATGAAGTTTATTCCGCCCGGCGCTTGGGTTTGGTCCGAAGACCAATTGATCGCTGTGCGATCATTTTTGGGCTAGAAAGCCCGACGCTGTACTGAAATGTGGGAGATGGGCCGAAGAGTCGCCTATACGCTCGGTCAGTTGGCCCGATTACTCTGGCCGAGCTAAGGGTGGGCTCGAAGTACCATGCCGTTGAACCTCACGGGTTGGCGAGAATCTCCTCGCGGGTGGTCACGGCGATGACGGTGGTGAGCTGGAACTAGGTGGGATGACCACGGATATGGACGATCATGGCTGGGATCTCCTTCCGTCGAAACCACTTGCTCCATCATTTCCCGTGATATCACGAGAGCTCGTCAAAAAGTTCTCCCTCCTTTCCGAGCAAAAATCTCGAGAATACACAGGAAAGGCCTTTTCAGCATAGCAAATGAGCTAATATTCGTCAATATGAAAAAGTAAAACTAATTGAACCCAAATCCTGCGTATTTTTAATCTGGCAATTAACAGCTTCCAACCTAGCTATTGTTTCCGGATGAGGATGACCGAATTTGTTGTCAAAACCCGATTGAATAACACAAATTTCCGGAGAAACAGCTGATAAAAACTCCGCTGAGGAAGAATATTTACTGCCGTGATGACCTACTTTGAGCAGTTCCGAGTCCAAATCAATACCGCTAGCCAATAATTTTTGCTCACCGCTTATTGGCAAATCCCCCATCAGCAAAAAATCAGTTTCTCTGTAGCTTAGCTTTACAACCAGAGAATTTTCATTTAGATCCTCGTGCTCGCTATCAGCCATAAGCACCTGCCAATGAAGCTCTGGACTAACAACAAAATCCTCTCCGGCTTTGACTATACTTAGCTTGATGTTTTTTTCCTTTAATTTTTCCAACCACTGGTAATATAAAAAATTATTGGGCTCATTGGCCGTTACTAAAATGTGCTTTACTTCATATTTATCTAGCAAATCCATAAAACCAACATAATGGTCAGTGTGATAATGAGTAATAATCAAATAATCAATAGTTCTTTCCCACCAAGGCAGTTTATCCGCCACTTGATAGAGCAATTTATTGTCCGGCCCGCCGTCAATTAAAATATTTAGGCCTTCTGGGCTTCTGATTAAAATAGCATCCCCTTGACCCACATCTAAAAAATTAACAGCTAAATAGTCTTCCTCTCGCCTTAAAGTAAAAAATAGTACTATCAAAACGGTAAGAACGAAAAACGCGGAAAAATAATATTTTTTATTCATAATCCTGCGGTCTTAAAATTAAAGTCACAATAATTAAAAATAAATAAGAAATTGCCAAAAGATAAATATTAAAATCCGCTATATTTAAATAAGCAAAAGGCAAGCGCGCTAAAAATTCGCTTATTTCCACCATTATTTTAAATAAAATAAACAACGGCCAAGAAGCCAGCGGTGTCAAAAATGGCCAGCCGCCAAAAATCGCCAAAAGAAAACTAAAAATCAAAATCATGGTAGCCAGTGGCAAAACCAAAAAATTAGCCACTGGAGAAACCAAAGATAGAATACCAAAGTGATACAAAACAAGCGGCCAAATAAAAAACTGCGCCGCCAAGGTAGTAGCCAAAACTTCTTTTATTTTTAAAATATCCGGCAAAAACGAAAATACTTTGCCAAAAAAACGACTGTAATAGATAAGCCCTAAAACTGACAAAAAAGAAAGTTGCCAGCCCAAATCATAAAGTAGTAAATAAGGATTTAAAATAATCATAATGTCCGCCACCAAAAGCAGACTATAAACAGACAAGCTGGATCGGCCCAAAAACGGCCCAGACAAACTGATAAGCACCATTATACTGGAGCGAAGCGCTGGTGGCAGAAAACCAATTAGCGCCAGATAAAGAGTCAAAGATATTATCAAAAAGAAAAATACCGACTTCCTACTAAAACCAAAGGAAAGAAAAATTGATTGTATTAACCAGACAATAATAACCATGTGCGAGCCGGAAATGGCAATAATATGGCTTAAGCCCACTTGGGAAAAAATTGCCCTGATTTCTGGAGCAAACTCGCGCTGAGTTCCCAAGAGCATGGCCTTGGCCAAGGATGAGGCCGGCTCTACCAAATGTTTGTCCAAATTATTCCACAAATGCTGACGCAGTTTATAAATATAAAAATACCAATCTTTTTGCTGACCAATAACTTCTATTTTGGGACGAAAGCAAGTGGCAAAAATATTATCCTTGGCTAGATATTTATCATATCTAAAAACTTTACCAGTTTCATCGGCAATCGGCTCGGGCTGATAAACTTTGGCGCTGATAATCAAAACATCGCCCGCTTGATACTCGGGATACAAATCCGCGTAAACCAATATTTTTCCGGAAAAGTTGTCTAAATCTTCGGGCAAAACTATCAAATTGTAGCCGTTTAATTTTTTGTCGGTATTTTTGACAAGGGCTTTGAAAGTATAAAATTTATCAAAAGCAAAATCAGGATTATTTACCTGATTATCAAAAAATATCAGCCACAAAAAATTAGCCAATAAAAAAATAAGGCTAACCAACAAAAAGAATTTGCTTTTGCTCATCATACGCCAAAGACGCATCCCGTTTTACGGGAAAATCGCTTACTTCTTAATGCTGATATTTAAGCTTATTTATGAAAATTTGTCAAAACTCGCTCTATTTGGACAAAACGCTTGGCGCCAAAGGCAAATACGGCAATTGATAACTATTAAAAAAATTATCGCCGTCAGAAAAAATAATATTACTAGATAAATCATCACCCACCATTTCGTCTTTATCGGCCAATAAATGAGCTGATATTCTGGCATTATCAGACAGATTATCAACCTTAACTAACAAATCTATTTTTGATCCTTTGTCTTTTATAATTAAAGGTCTTTCCCAACCGGCTTTAGCAATAATTTTATTATCACTCAAAAGTAAATCAGCAATGTATGGCTCCTTGTCAATTAAAAGTTCCACAGCGCTTATTTCCAAACCTTGATAATCCAGGGCCCAGCTTAATTTATAAAGTTCCAAACTATCTATTCCCACTGACTTTAAATCAAGCTGATATAATTTATTCCAACCAGCCGATAAATTGCTGTCCAAATCGCCATTTTTAAATTCCAAATAATATGCTTGAACCTTAAATTTGCCCAAGGCCAAGCTAGTTTGCAAACTCATATCTTGGCCGGAATTATAACCAGAAGCTCTGGCGCCACTAAGAGTAAAATCAAATTCCCCCGGCGATAGGGCCAAGGCGTGAAATTCAAGATTAACTTGGTCTTTTATGACCAAGGGATTGTCCAGAAAAAAATTTATCTCGCCATCCTGAGCAATAGCTCTAGATAATAATTTATTGTTCTGCACAATGGCAAATTCACTATCATCAGCATTATATCCAGAAACGGAAATTTTTAATTCTTTTAAATCAGCCATTTCAGCATAATTTAGCAAAACAAAATCCGCTATTTTCTGTGGCCGCTGGCTAACTAAAACTTCCGGTATATTAGCTGGCCCTTTTAGAGCTGATAAATAACCGCTTTGCAGTAAAGAAATATTACCGCTAGTAGCTGGAAATTCCGCCTGAGGCAGAAAAACACTACCCTGATACTCCAGCGCTAAATCCGCCCTATCGCTAATGGCAAATTGCAAAATATCACCTTTATTTAAACTACCAGCGTCTATAATACGCAAAGAAAAATAATTTTTGCCTTTGTTCAAACTATAATCTTTTAAATCAAAATAAATATTGCCATCACTATCAAACTCTTTAATTGCGCCAAGCTGTACGCTGTCATTATAAA
Organism: bacterium; assembly: GCA_030690875.1. Classification (GTDB taxonomy): domain Bacteria; phylum Patescibacteriota; class Patescibacteriia; order UBA1558; family GWA2-36-10; genus STD1-117. Next base: position 4,446 of record JAUYFP010000061.1, read on the forward strand.
GTTTCAAATTTTCTACAAGCTGTAAGTCATAAATTCCGTTGATATTTATTTTTAACCTGCGCAAGTAAACATTATCCCTATCTGTTTCCAAAATAAAATCAAATAAAGAAATATTGTTCGTCTGATAAACAATTTGCTTGTCGCTGTTCTCTACATAAAGCTTAGCAAAAAAATCCGTTTCAGCGCCAAGCGCCTGTCCAGAAGGGCCCTGAGCAATGCTAGTTGATAACAAAAAAATAAATACTGCAAAAAACAAAGCCGGCAAAAACATTGCCCAACGACTGGTCTTTTTACTCACTACACTATCAATTGTCGGACTAAGATGTTCAAACATAGCTATATTATAGCATAAAGAGAATAATTTTTAAATTAATTTTTTGTTATTGACGGATGATTGACGGGAAAAACTGCCGGCGATAATGGATTAGCATCTTTTTCTAAATCAGCTAAAAAATAAACGCAAACTATTTTATTCTCATAGCTAAAAATGCCGATTTTTAAAGGATGTTTATCTTCTCCAAATACATAAAAACTATCCGTCTTGTAAGAAACAAAGTCCATTTTTTTGCCCAAATACGGCTGATAATCGTAGCCAGCGTCAGAGCAAAGCTGGCTCAAAATAATCGGATCATAATTGTCTAGAAAATCAAAACTTTTTTCGCCATAATTATCGGCCTTTATGGATAATCTTTCCAACTCCCGGGATATAAAATCAGATTTTTTATTCTGGCTGGCTAAAAAAACAAAATAAATAATTAGCCCGAGAATAATAACAACAGAAATTGAAATTATAATTTTAAATTTTGTTTTCATAAATTACTTCAAATTATTATCTAAACTA
>JAUYFP010000007.1 GCA_030690875.1 bacterium
AGGTAGTGTTGTGAAAAGTAGTAATTTTATTTTTGTTTTTAGCATGGTTGATAGTGTGGATAACTATATTATAACATATTTTGTTATATTTTACAAGAAAAGTTAATTGAATTTTTTAATAGCTTTATTTATTCTTTCTAAACTTTCTTTTTTGCCTAGAAATTCCATAATGTCATTAGGCGCTGGACTCTTGTCTGAGCCGGAAACAGCTACTCTAATCGGCCAGAAAACATCGCCTGGGTTCAATGGGTGGTCGCTTATCAGTTCATCTAAAACTAATTTTAACTTTTCTGCTTGCCAATTACTCCCATGCACTTTGCCTAGCGTGCCTAAGGATAAATTTAGCCCCAAGCGAGTTTTTTCTAAATCACTTTTTTTGAAAATTAATAATTCCGTCGGATATTGGGGCAGAGAAAATAAAAATTTGCTTTGGCTGATTAACTCATCTAAATTGTTTATCCGACTGCCAAATAATTTGAGCAAATCCTCCGCTCTATCTTGGTAGTGGCTAATTAATTTTTGGATTTGCTCTACCAACTGATCATAGCGCTGGCCTTTTTGCTGGATAATTAGACGGATGTATTCAGCGTTAAACCAATTTAATTTATTGATATCAAACACTGAGCCGGCTTTGTTTATTTTTTCCAAAGAAAATTCTTTTATCAACTCGCTCATCATAAATAATTCTTTTTCCGTTCCTGGATTCCAACCCAAAAGCGCGACATAGTTTATCAGCGCTTCTGGCAAATAACCCTTAGCTAAAAAGTCCTCCACCGCCACATCGCCTTGTCTTTTGGATAATTTTGATTTGTCAGGGTTGAGTAGTAGTGGTAAATGGGCAAATATTGGCGGAGTATATTTAAGAGCTTGATAAAGTAAAATGTGTTTTGGCAATGAAGGCACCCACTCCTCTCCTCTGATGACATGGCTAATTTTCATTTCATGGTCATCAACTAAGTGAGCCAAATGATAAGTAGGAAAGCCGTCTGATTTTAATATTACAAAATCATCAAGGTCGCTTGATTTGATGGATATTTGTCCATAAACCTTATCTTCTATTTTAATCGTTTGATCATCAGGAATTTTAAAACGCACTACATATTTTTCTGCTCGACTTAATTTTTGTTTTATTTCTTCCTCAGCTAAATTATAGCAGTGGCGATCGTATTTTGGCACTTGCTTGTTTTTTTCCTGTTCTTTTCTAACTTTTTCCAATCTTTCGGAACTGCAAAAACAATAATAGGCGCTATTATTTTTTAATAAAACATCAACTGCTTTTTGATAAATTTCCAAACGCTCAGATTGCCTTTCAATTTTGGTATCTGATTTTATCCCCAAAATTGATAAGGTTTCTATTAATTTTTTTTCCGCTCCCTCAACTAATCTTTGGCGGTCAGTATCTTCAATGCGGATTATAAATTCCCCTTTCTGTTGTTTGGCGTAAAGGTAGCTAAAAAGGGCTGTTCGTAATCCACCGATATGTAAATAGCCAGTCGGACTGGGAGCAAACCTAGTTCTTATTTTTGTCATTTTTTTTGTTTAATCTATCTTTGATTATTAAATAGGGAAAAACTATAATGGCTTTATTTACTCTTTTTATTCTCCAAGGCTGAATTATTAAGCGCCAGAGCCATTCTAATCCCAAACTACTCATTATTTTTGGGGCTCTTTTGATGCTACCAGCGATAAAATCAAAGGTTCCACCTACTCCGGTCGCAATTCTGACGCTGGGCATTCTATCTATGTTTTCCGCTATCCAGAGATCTTGGCGTGGAGCGCCAAAACCAACTAGCGCGATTTCCGGCAAAAATGTTTGGGCTTTTTCTAGAGCGCTATTTTCATCAGCCACCTGGAAATCAAGCTCTGGATATTTATCTTTAATACGAATAAAAAAATAATCAAGTTTGGTCAGTCCGTGGCTGTATAAACAAAATAGAATTTTATAATTATTTTTTATTGCCAAATCAATCAGTATTTCGGTTAATCTTACGCCGGTAATTCTGTCGTCTAAAGAAATATCGTGACCTAAAAATTGCAAAGCTTTTATAATACCAGAGCCGTCTATGGTCGCTAGACTGGCATTGTTTATGATTGTCAAAAATTTTTTGTTGCTTTGGCAGGCAACGATAAATTCTGGATTAACCGTCGCTATCTGATGCTGGGAGTCGGAGTTTAAAAAAGTCAGCAAGCTACTTTTCAGAATGTGCTCAGGTAGAGTTTGGACTTTTACTCCCAGTATTTTGTATTCTTTCACCCCGTTAGAAAATTACTATGTTAATTAAATAAGAAATTAGTGAAATTAAATGTTTATTTTATTTTTTCATAATTCAAAAGTTTGGAGTACCGTATATATTGGACCGCGACTGGTCAATTCGCTTTCTATTAGTTCAAAATATGAAACTATAAAGCTTTTATTTATTGACCAATTGCTAAACGCTTCAAATTCAGCTATCTCAGCTGATTTTCTTACTCTGGCCAGCGTCAGGTGCGGACTGAACTTTCTGATTTCTTTATGAGCCAGCGATTCTTCAAAAAGTTTTTCATCTATGGCATCATATAATTTTTGCAGATTAGGATTATTTTTAATGGCTAGATTTAATACTTGCGGTCTTTTGGGATTAAATATTTTGCTTTGATTAATATTTAACTCTATATCGCCTATTTTTATTTTTAAGTCACCAAGAGCCTCAATTAGCCGGGGCAGTTTTTCCAACGGTGTATCGCCTAAAAATTTAAGCGTCAAATGCATTTGGTCAGGGTTAATAGTTTTTAATTTTTCCCAAGGCAAATCCAGGCTCTGAAATTGTTTGAATATGTGGTTGCTTAACCCAAAATCTAAGGGCAAAGCAATGAATAATCTTTTTATATCCATGGCTTGATTTTAGCTTAATTGTGATTAAAAATCAATGGTCATTTCTGATATTTTCTGCTATAATATATAACACTAAAAAAGATCAGTTATTAATTTTTTATGAAAAAAATATTTAAATATATTTTTAGTGTTTTTAGCTTGTTTGGCTTGATTTTGCCCAATATATCCAGTGCTTTGGAAATTAATTATAATCAGATAATCTCTGATGAAGAAGCAACTGATTATAGATCCATGACCCAAAAGGAAATTCAGTCGTTTTTGGAAGAACAAAATAGTTTTCTCAAAGATTACCAATATAGTGGCAATAATCCAACGCCGGCTCAGGTAGCAACGGATCCGGAATTAAAATATATTGAGACCAGATCAGCCGCGGAAATAATTTATAATGCCGCTCAAGAAGCCAAAATAAGCCCTAAGTTTATTTTGACCATATTGCAAAAAGAGCAGAGCTTGATTGACGACAGCACTCCGACCGAAAGAAATTTGGATTTTGCCATGGGCTATTATTGTTTTGACGGCGATTATTGCAATCCGATGTATAAGGGCTTTGGCAAACAAGTCAGGTCAGCCGCTTTGCAGTTTCAATGGTATATGGATAATATTGAAAGCTATGACTATCAGCCCGGCGTGCCGGTTTGTATTGATGATTATACTATTGACTTGCCTTGCACTGATAAGGGTACTCAGGTAACGCCAGCTAATCGAGTAACAGCCGCTCTATATGTTTATACTCCGCATATTCATGGTAATAAATTGTTTGCTACTCTCTGGGATAGATATGGCTTTGGAGGCGCAACGACTTTTCCGATTGATGTTATTGGCGCTGGAATAATTCCTGAGGGCTCACTAGTAAAAGCCAAAGGATTAGCTGATAGCGCTGTTTATTTGATAAGCAATGGAGAAAAAAGAGCCTTTGCTTCTATGACTGCTTTGGTATCTCGCTATGACCCAGGAAAAATTTTAGAAATTAGCAGTGAAGAAATAGAAAAATATACTAACGGCGATTTAATTGCTCATCCTAATTATTCAGTCTTGGCTAATGCCAGCGGTCAGCGCTACTTAATTGATGGTCTAACTAAGCGACTAATAGTTTCCAATGAAGCGTTTAGACAATTAGGATTTAATTCGGATGAAGTATTAGTTGTGAGTAATGAAGAATTAGCCTATTACAATGAAGCGGAAGTTTTGACTGAAGGGCAAGCTAGTCCTTTTGCTCAATTAATGAAGGATGATATTTCTGACCAGCTTTATTATGTCAAAGACGGCAAGAAATCTTTAATTATTGATAATTTTATAATTCAGGCTAATTTTTTAGACATGGAAATGAAAGAGGTTACTGCCAAAACTTTGGAAAATTTAAGTTTAGCCTCGCCAATTAAATTATCTGACGGAACTTTGATAAAAACAGAAAAAGACAAGCGGGTTTATGTTATTTCTGCTGGCTTGCGCCGTTTCATACCCGATGGCGAGACTTTTGAAGCTCTGGGCTATAAATGGACTAATATTTATACCGTTTCCAGTAAAATCATGAATTTCCATTCTTTGGGAGAGCAAATAACTAGATAAAATATATGTTGGTTTTTTCAGCTTTTGTCCCTCATTCCCCTCTTTTAATCCCTGAGGTTGGCAAAGAAAATCTAGGAAAATTAGATAGCACTATCAAAGCTTACCAGCATTTGGAAGCTGAGCTTTATTCGGCTAAGCCGGATATTTTGCTAATTATTTCTTCTCATGCCAATTCTCGCGGTGGAGCATTTTTTACTATTAATCAACAGCCAAAATTAAAAGTCGGTTTTAAAGATTTTGGTGATTTACTGACTAAATTAGAGTTTGCCAATGAAATTGGTTTTGGCTACAAAATCAAAGAATCCTGCGAAGATCACTTTCCTATTATACTTATTGCTGATGAAAATTTGGATTATGGTAGTGGCATACCTTTGTTTTATCTGACTCAGCATTTGCCTAATATAAAAATAGTTAGTATTGGCTACGCGGATTTGCCTTTGGAAAAGCATTTACGTTTTGGCGAAATAGTTAGGAAGCAAATAAATTTGTCAGAAAAAAGAATTGCCGTAGTGGCTTCAGGAGATTTGTCGCACAAGCTTCATCAAGATTCGCCAGCTGGATTTTCGCCTCGGGCGCAGGAATTTGATGAGCAATTGATGAGCTTGCTAAACAAGGGCGATGTAGAGGGCTTAGTCAATATTGATCATAATTTGGTGGCTGAGGCTGGCGAATGCGGATTAAGATCACTGATGATACTTTTAGGAATAATAAAAGAAATAAATTATCAGCCGGAAAAGCTGAGTTATGAAGCGCCTTTTGGGATTGGATATTTAGTAGAAAATTTCAAGTTATAAATACTTTTTCATCGGGAAAAAATATAAGTCAAAAAATTTCCGTTTGCCGGCAGTTTTTTTATAGCCAATTTTTTAAATTTTCTAATTTTTATCATTTTTTTGGCTGACTAATTTGAAAAAATATTTCCACTTATCGCCTCCTTGAGCCAGTTCCTTGGTATCATCAAAACATTTTTCCACAAAAGCCCGATCATAATCTTTGCATATTTTAAAAACAGAATTGCGCTTGAAATTTGGCACAGCCAAATCGCTGATGATTTTTAGGGCAAAATCCTGCCATTGGTAAGCTGGCGCTTTTTTGCGTCCGGAATTAGAGCCCCTTAATATTTGTCCGATATTTTCCATAAAATAATTATAGCAAAGATTATCATTGTTGACAAAATTAGTATTTTTTATTATAGTATGGTATATGCTAAAAATAGCTAAATATCCAGAGCCAATACTAAGGAAAACCGCTAAGGCCATAGCTGATAGCGATTTTAATGCTGAACTAAAAAGTTTAGCTGAGCAAATGGCCAAAGCAATGTATCAGGACGATGGCATTGGTCTGGCCGGACCGCAAGTTAATAAAAGTCTTCGCATTATTGTTATTGGCTTGGGTTATGGCAAATATAAGACTTATGTGAATCCGGAAATAACTTATAGCTCTAAAGATAAAATGAGTGTTGAAGAGGGCTGTTTGTCTTTGCCAAAAATTTTTGGCTATGTTGTTAGACCGAAAAAAGTCCATGTAAAATATCAAGACCTTGATGGAAATATTAATAAAGAAAAATTAAAAGGGATAGATGCCGTGGTGCTTCAGCACGAAGTAGATCATTTAAACGGCATATTATTTATTGATCGAGCTAAAAAAATTAGCCAGGGTCAAGAAATTTTAGATGCTCTCAAAAAAAAGATTAATGGCAAATAATTTTAAATCTCATAAAATAATTTTTTGGGGCACGCCAGAATTTGCTGTGCCGGCTTTGAAATTCCTACTTAAGCTGGGAATAATTCAGTTAGTTATCACTCAACCTGATCGTCCGGCTGGTCGCGGACAAAAAATAGCCGTTTCCCCAGTTAAAAAATATTGTTTAGAAAATAATTTAAAATTTTTAGAGCCAGATAATTTGGACGACAAATTTATTTTGGCTTTGCAAAAATATTTGCCCGCTACTTTTGTAGTGGTGGCTTACGGCAAAATAATACCCCAAAATATTTTAGATTTATCGGCTTTACCAGCCATTAATATCCATCCTTCTAAATTACCCCAGTTGCGTGGCCCCTCGCCTATTCAAACGGCTATTTTAAGGGGTTTTGAGTCAACAGCCGTATCTTTGATGCAATTGGACAAAAAGATGGACCACGGGCCAATTTTGGGGCAAATAGAGGCCAAAATCTGGCCTAATGAGGGCTATTTAGCGTTAGCTGGTAGATTATCGCAATTGGGAGCTCAGATTCTAGAAATGAAGCTTTTAGACTATCTAAATGGCCAGCTAAATCCTCTTTCTCAAGATGATTCTCAAGCAACATATTGTCAGCTAATAAAAAAAGAAAATGGTAAAATAGACTGGCATAAATCAGCGCGGGAAATTCACAATCAAATTAGAGCTTATCAGCCTTGGCCTTCAACTTTTGCCAAACTTGGTGATTTGACTGTTAAAATTATCAAAGCAGAAATAGTGGATAAAGATTTGGCGCCGGGTGAAATTTTATTTGGCAGAGAAATAATTATCGGCACTGCTAGCGCTGCTTTAAAAATTTTAGAACTGCAACCAAAAGATAAAAAAATAATGAGCGCCACTGAATTTATCCGCGGTTATCAAAAATACTTATCTTTAAAATTTGATTAGATTTACCTTAACAAATCTTGAGCTTTTTGCAATTGGAGATCGCTAGCAGTGGTATTTTCTATGACATAATCCGGCTTAATGCCGTTTTTTTCAATAGAATTTCCTTTGGCAGTCAGCCATTCAAAAATAGTGTATTTGAGAGCTGAACCTTCCGGAAAATTGGCTAGTGTTTGGCCAGTGCCTTTGCCAAAAGTAGTTGTGCCTACCAATTGAGCTAGTCCGTTTTCTGAAAGAGCTGAAGAAAATATTTCTGAGGCCGAGGCCGTGCCGTTGTTTATCAAAACAATAGTCGGTAAATTTATTTCTTGACCTAAACTGGCGCTGTATGAATTAACTGTATTAGGATATTTTTCTTGAAATATCACTTCATCAGCCGATAGCCAATAATCAGCTAAATTAATAGCCGAGTTGGTGTAGCCACCAGGATTATTTCTTAAATCAATTATAATGCCCTTGGTATTGTCATCAATTACTTCATTTTTTATTTTTACAAATTCATTTTTTAGATTAAGCGTAAACATATTTATCTTAATGTAGGCAATATTAGTATCAAGCACTTTGCCACTGACATTGGAAATAGTTATTTTTTCCCTGATTATTTTTACTTCAAATATCTCGCCAGTTCGCGGACGGTAAATTTGCAATTTTACTTCTGTGCCGGCTGGGCCTTTTATCAAAGCTGTGGCTTCAGATGTAGAGTAGCCATTGATGTCAGTATCATCTACTAGCCAGATTTGGTCTTCTGGTAATAAGCCGGCTTTTTGCGCTGGTGAGCCTTCCAAAGGGCTGATTATTTGCAAGACGCTATTTTTGGTATCAACCATAGCGCCAATGCCCTCTACTGAGCCCTCTAGCCGATTATCAAATTCATTTTTGCCGGCTGGAGTAAAAAATTCAGTGTAAGGATCATTTAGCGATTTGGTAATGCCTTTGAGCGAACCGTAGAATAAATCTTTATTATTGACTGTTTCCGGCTTGTAATAATTGTCTTTTAAAGTATCAATCACTGACCAATACATATCAAAATCAATTTCATTATCTTTTAATTCATTGAATCCTTTGCTCTCAGTAATAGGAATGACGCTTAGTTTTTCCGGGCTGATTTCTATAGCCAGATTAACGAGCGTATCAAAACCGTGCTGACCGTTGGCAATATGGTAGCGCAGATTATCTAATGGGTTTATATACCAAGCTTGGCCGTCCTCTTCCACTTGCAGGAGTATTTGACCTCTTTTTTGTTGGCTAAAATTATAATCAACATTCGCGCTTTGAGTACTAGTGGCGATTTTAGCCAAGTCCTTATCATATATTCCTTGCCCAAAAGTTTTTAGCAGTTCTGATATGTCTTTGCCGTTTTCTATCAAATATCTTTCTTGACTTTTGGGTTCAAGATACCAGTAATTTTTGTCAAAGCCATCGTTTTCTACCAAAACGCTACCGCTATAACGGGTTTTTATCGCTTCTGGATCCCAGCCGATTACTACGGTTACAGCCTTGGCCTTGTGTCCAAGGAAAAGTATGCTTAGAAAAAACAGTGAAAAAATTAAAATTTTTCTTGCCCTGTTAGAAATTTTCTTCTGTTCCACTTTATTCATATAGTAAAATTAATATTTATAACTTAAAAAATATTTATTAATGCCCTGTTAGAATAAATTTCTAACAGGGTGAATATCCTAATTATTTATTTTTTTCTTTTCAGTTACCCAAAAACCCAAGTATTTGCCCATCATCATTCTGGTTTGAGCATCAATCGCCGGTATGGAGCCGAAGAGTATCATTGTTACCGGGAAAATAAGCCACTGCAAAAACATTAAGGAATATTGTAAAATTTTATTAGCTATGTGGCTATTATATTTTTGGGGCATGGGCGGTAAAATAACTACACTCATCATGGCAATAACAAATATTCCAATCATGCCGAAGCGCATCAGTTGCTCCAGCAGTAAGGGAGTGTTTTGGGTCAGGACATTGGTCATATTATTTTTCTCGGCAAAATAAAGCGGTAATCTTCCCATCAGTAGCACCAGTATTGGCGCGGTTGCCCAAGTATAAACTCCCTCAGTTTGATTCCAAATATAAATCCATTTTTTATTTCGAGGGATTTTTTTATTTTTTTTGAAATGCCAAACCATATAAGGAAAGTGCTCTACTCCCCAAGCCCAACGGCGCATTTGTTTGTATTGATTTTTTAGACTGTGCCAAAAACTGCCGACATAAACAGTATTCATTGACACCGGAATATACATTGGTTCTACTTTGTAATTGCCGTCATAGCGGATAAAGCATTGCAAAAATATTCGCGAATCCTCAGTAACAATATTGTTTTGCCAAAAGCCGATGTCCACCAAGGCCTGCCAGCTCATGCTATGAGAGGAAAAAGTTATCAGCCGCTCTGGTCGAGCCAAGTCTGTTAAAAGCCAAAAGGTGGTGGAATTGGCTACTACTCTGGTTACAATATCCGATTCCCAGACATTGTTGTGATAAAAAGCCATTGGCTGGAAGCTGACGCGGTGGGGATTTTTGTGGGAAATAAAAAGATGGCTTAGATAAGCGAAGTAATCTGGATGGGAAATTGTGTCAATATCAAAAGTGGAAACAATAATTTTTTTGTAATCTAAATTCTGCTCATCAATATATTTTTTGGCCACGTGCCCGGCCTGATAGAGATTTGAACCCTTGCCTTTTACTTCGCCGGCAATGCCATCGGGGTGCAGACTGATAAGTATTTTATAAAAAATATTAGCGTATTTTTTATTTATTTTGTCGGCTACTTCATTGAATTGACCTTCAAAGCGTCCTTCTCCGGCCAAGACGATAATCATTTTTCTTTGATCGTATTTTGTTTTTTTAGCTAAATTGTCAAAAGTAGTATCCACTACTTCAAATGGCTCGCCGGCTGTGGGTAGAAAAACAATATGATAATAATCAGGCCAGGTCTTATGATTGCTTTGCAAATAATCCCACCAATTAATTTTTATGGCTCGCCTATATTTGAACCAAGCCAATAAAAGAAATATCAGCATGTAAGTCAGTCGCAAAACAAAGTAAAGGTCATAGATAATGATAAAATAAATTCCGGCCAAAGGATTGAATAAAGCTAGTAAAATCGTGATAATAAAAGTCAGCCAGACTAATAGTCCGGGTAAAATTTCCAAAAATCTATAATAGTAATAGGCGCGGTATTTGTTGTCCATATTGAGCTATAATTTAGCAAAAATTAGCTTATTTTTCAAGGTTTTGGTAAGCTATTGACAAGAGTCTATATATGTGCTATGATGATTTATCATAAAGTTCCATTCGAGTTGGGAGCGTTCTTGGTTGGCAACCGCCACCGTATGGCAATGCTTAACCCTAAGATGGTAAAGCGCGGAATTATTTTCCATCTCATCTCCGCGTTATCGAGGACGCTCCCGTTCACATCGTGGCCCGAAAGTTGTTATCAACCAACGGGCCTTTAATTTTGTTTAAATTTCAGTTATTTGATGATCAATTACTTTATCTTTATCATCAAAAATAAATTTGGCCTGGAAATTTTTATTGTTTAAAAAATAGGGAAACCAATAATTATCACCATCCCACATTTTTTTAAAAGGAATTTTTTCTTGATCAAACCAAATAGGTTTCATTTCTTCGCTTTCTTCCAAAGTGCCGGAAAAATTATTAGTTTTAAATAAATAAACTTCCATATCGGGATTTTTTTTGCTTTGCCAAGAAAAATTTATCACTGCGAACTTTTTTAAGTTGTCTACGTTCAAATTGGATTCTTCAAACACTTCTCGTTTAGCTCCTTCCTCAATAGTTTCTCCCGGCTCTACTTTACCGCCAAAGCCATTGTATTTTCCCATACCGAAGCCTCTTTTTTTGAGTCCCAAAAGTATTTGCTTATCTTTTTCAATAAATGTTAGGGTGAGAATTTTTGTCATAAATCTTCTAAAGGATAAATATCAATTGCCGGTTCTTCGTAAGGATGCGCACGTCTAATGGCTTCAACTACTTCTTTGACTATTTTTTTGGCACAGTCGGTTTCTATTCTTTCTTCTATGACTTGTTCCAGTTGTCCGATTTTACCAATAGCGGGATTAGCACCCTCTAATGGTTTGAATCTACCTATTCCCTTACAACTAAAACTAGCATGAGAATAATTTCCTATTTTACCGGCGCCAGCTTGGGCTATTGCTTCTCGCACTTTGTCAGCATGACTTTCCGGCACGCCAACTACAATTTTTACTTTTTTAGACATTTATTAAATTTTTATCCAATAATTCCTTAAAATATATATCCAGATCATCAATATTTTTAAGTTCTTGAGCGCTATACCATTTGTAGCTATCATTTTCTGATTTGTCTACCTTGATTTGACCATTTACTTTGCCGATATACGTAAGCCGGACAATATGCTTATCAGGTTTTGGCCTGATATCTTGAGCGGCAATCAGTTTTGGCTCTCCTATAAGCTCCAAATTAGTTTCTTCTTTGATTTCCCGGCGTAAATTTTCTATCAAAATTGAGCCCGGGTCAATGCGTCCGCCGACTATATCCCAGCGGCCTTTGATTTCGGGATATTTTTCCAAAGATCGCCTAAGAAGCAGGTATTTGCCTTCGCTATTTTGAAGTAGCGCCTTGACGCCAACTTGAAGAATAATATTATTTTCCATGGCACTTCTTGTATTTTTTTCTGCATCCATAAATAGTTAAAATATTTTTTGGTTTATTATCTAATCAAATGTAGGTCATAACCTACGGCTGATAATTTTTTGTAAGCGTCCCAAACATTGTTAGGAATTTCTTGTGGAATTTGAAAACCTTTGTCTGGATAAATTTTAATCCGTTGCAAATCACCCACCATAATATTTATCAATTTATCTTTTGTGATAGCTTTATTTGGATAATCTGTAAAGCTAATTTGTTGTGAAGTGACCATAACTTCAGTTTGGGGCCAGAAATTTTTAAAAGTTGCGTAAGCCCGGCGCTCCATATAAGGTTTTTGAACAAGAATAATTTTTTTTGGATAGAGTTGTTTTTCAGCTAACAATTTTTTAGTGAAAATAATATTTTCTCCGGTATTGGTTGAATTTTTTTCCAGAATTATATTTTCTTTAGGCACGCCCATTTTAATAGCAACATCAGCAAATATTTCTGCTTCTGCTTTTTGCCAATTAGTTGCTAGCATATCTTTCCTATGTTTATGGCCGAAACCAGTTCCAGAAAAAACAATATATGGCGCAAACCCATCTAGATATAATTGCGCTCCTCTTTCAGCTACTCGCAGATCATTATTGCCTAAAACTAAAATGCAATCCGCTTTTTCTAATTGATGATGCATTTGTCAGTAATCCCAAATAATTTTTGCTAATCTATCAATTTCTTTATTTTCCCTGACACTTTAAAGATTCGTCTTAATTAAT
>JAUYFP010000012.1 GCA_030690875.1 bacterium
GTAACCTTTATTATTCTTTATGTGGCGAAGTCAGGTTAAAACAGACATTGAACAACCAAATAAATTATTTCCATAAACCTGCATCCCTTAACTCATATTGTTTCTAATCAAAATAAATTGAAATAAAAAGGTATAAAAAAGGTAATATTCTCAATTAAAATTAAAGACCATAGAAATATTTAAATAGAATGCACTTTAATTTCAAACTAAAATAAATTTCAGATAGAAAACATTCAATTGGGCGCGTGGTTTAACGGATCAGGGTTACACCCTGGGCTTATCCGTGTGCAGGGCAAGCCTGCACAACGCTCGCCAAAATCAACATTTAATTGCGAGCGAAATCGGCGAGTGCTCATCATAAAAGTAAAGTTCAAATCGGGCTCGTGGTTTAGCGGCTATAACGGCGCCCTTACAAGGCGCATGTCGCCAGTTCGAATCTGGCCGGGCCCATCATAATATTTAGCAAGGACAGGAATGATTACTCGCTCGTCTTAAAAAATAAATATGAACGAGCGTAGTCAGGCTTTAGGCCTGACATCAGGTTGATAAGGATGAAACCCTTATGTTTGAATCTGGCCGGGCCCATCATAATTAAATAATCTGTATAGACAAGATGTATGGCAACATCTTACTAGGTTTTGGAAATTTTTTAAATTAAGAATGAGAACCAAAAAGTCCACTCAAGCGAATCTCGCGGTATTGGATTCTTTAATTGCGACGGTAGTCTAATGGTTAGGACGCTACCCTGCCACGGTGGCAATCCGGGTTCGAAGCGAGGGACTGAAAAATGACAATCTCTCACGAATTTCCCGGCCGTCGCATTTTATTTTTAATTTAATCCAAAAACTTTAAATAATAACTTCGAAATTTTTAATCCTAGATGGGTTCGTAGCTCAGCCTGGAGTTGACCATGGGCAACAGAGCGCTGGTCTTATATGATGACGCTTTGTACAGTTGTCTAGGTGAGCCAGTGGTCCGGGGTTCAAACGTACAATTTCGTTAGTCCTTCTGATGGATGGGCATAGGCCTATTCTTTGGAATTCATAATTCGGAATTGTGTTGAAAGTCCCTGCGAGCCCATTTAATATTCATTAAAATTATTTAAAACATTTAACTGCCCCGGTGGTGTAGCCCGGAGATGGTTTTGTTAATTAATGCAAATCATCAGGTAACCAATCATACGGCACTTTCGATGCCGTGACTCGGGTTCAAATCCCGACCGGGGCATTATTTTAAAAAGCATACGTGCATAGCAGCATAAGGTCAAAATTCTATAAATTAAAAATAGCGACGAGCGTTGATGGGGGATGCTACCTATGGGGAAATAGCTCCCTTAACTTTTCCGTCGAGAATTTTGAAGATGCTATGCACGTACAAAAAACAATCATTTTAAAAACAATCATAAAACAATCAGTTTAATAACGATAACAGCAAAGGTGAAAACATGAAGAGAAGCTCAAGAAGATGGAAGAAAAAAGGCCAAATGAGATGGAAATGGCAAAGAAAGAGAATGAAAAAGGAAAAAAGGAAACGATTAAAAAAATAAAATAAGAAGTTTTATATACTACCTATTTTTTTGTGATAAATAAGAGGTGGAGAAAAATCGATTTTGGTTTTTCTTAAGTATGCTTGAAAATAGTCAGGCATAATTAAACATCAGAAACAGCCAGTATGCAAATCTGGCAAAAATTCTAAAAGAATAGGCTGAAAAAGGCTGTAGACAAACAGCTCTGCAATAGCCATATCTTCTCCAAATCATAGAAATATGTATGCTCAAGGGCGTTCTTGAGCATGAATGAGTTGTTTGATCCTAAAATAGTGCAACTTTGTGATAAAAAATAAAAACGTAACTTTAAGTATGATAGATTGCGACCAATAATTTAAGGATAAATTACATAATTCCCGTTGATCCTGCGGGAGGCTGCTGCTATTAGAATTCGAATAAGCCATGCAAGTCAGAGAGTAATCTCGGCGAACTGCTCAGTAACACGTCGATAATCTGCCTTTAGGTCAGGGATAACCTCGGGAAACTGAGGATAACACCTGATAGGAAAAAAATTCTGGAAAGACTTTTTTCTCAAAGGTATACGCCTAAAGATGAGTCGGCGGCCGATTAGGTAGTTGGCGAGGTAATGGCTCACCAAGCCTAAGATCGGTAAGGGCCTTGAAAGAGGGAGCCCTGAGAAGGGAACTGAGACACGGTCCCTAGCCCTACGGGGTGCAGCAGGCGCGAAAACTCCACAATGTACGAAAGTATGATGGGGGAATTCTAAGTGCTTACACAATGTGTAGGCTTTTTCTAAAAGCAAAAATTTTAGAGAATAAGTGGTGGGTAAGACGGGTGCCAGCCGCCGCGGTAACACCTGCGCCACTAGTGGGAGTCGTAATTATTGGGCCTAAAGCGTCCGTAGCCGGTCATGTAAATCTTTTGTGAAATCGTTGGGCTTAACTTAACGACGTGCAGAAGACACTGCAAGACTTGGAACTGGGAGGGGTCAGAGGTATTCCTGGGGGAGCGGTAAAATGTTATAATCCTAGGAGGACCACCTGTGGCGAAGGCGTCTGACCAGAACAGATTCGACGGTGAGGGACGAAAGCCAGGGGAGCGATCCGGATTAGATATCGAGCGGTTTCTTATTTTTGTTCGATCGCAAAAATTTACTGAACAAAAATAAATCAAAATGAGACTGAAAAAACTCGACTAATTACCC
>JAUYFP010000026.1 GCA_030690875.1 bacterium
AAGATGTTGAATTAATTTTTAATAAAATAACCGAACTAGCCAATTTAGCTACACGAGAGGACAACGAATTAACGACTAGTGTACTTACAGAAGACGCAAATGTAAATATGAACACCGTCAGATCAATTTTGTTACAAAAAACACATGATATTATTAGTAAATTTTCTGAATATATAAATAACGTAGATAATGTAGGGGTAGAAAAAATTTCAGAGTTACTCCAATCACTCGAGAGAAGCAAGGTGGAAATAGAATTATTAGCAGCGATATTAAAAGCAGTTAAAAAAAATAATCAAGAATTGAGTTTAGATCAATTAATAAATTTAACTCTTGAGGTTGGCAATTTTGGTCAAGCATTAGACACGGAAGATCAGGAACAGATATTAGCTATTGCTCAAGAAAATTGGCAACAAAATCCTAAACTACAAAAAGAGGTTGTAAGCGAACTCCGAGGTGAACTTCAAGATGCCCACAAACAAAAATTTTACGTACTAAGATATGAGGGCAATATCATCGGTTTTGTTAGGTTCAAAGAAATTGCGCTCGGTCAATTGTACGCTGGCTCTTTGAATATCCATAGTGAATTGAGAGGTTTAAAAGTAGGCGAAGCACTCATGACTGAAACTATAGACAAAGAAGCAGAACAAAATATTTTACAGGCTACTGCTTCACCACGTATTCAGGCCTTATCATATTATGTGGAGCGTTTGGGCTTTGTTATTGACGGCATAATTGAAAACTATCATGGTACTGGTGAGCCCTTACTGACAATTTCATGTGATAGAGCTAATAATAAAAAATACAATTTTAGGAATGAAGGTAAAGACATTCAACTTGGGTTCAATGAAATAAAAAAACAGGCGCAAGAAGTTAGTAAACTTGATAGCCTTATCGGTCAAGATAGTATTATTTTAGCCTTTGATATACAGAGAAATTTTGAGGCTTACAATGAGGCTATGAAAAAATTATTACCAGTCAAGGCAGATCATGGATCAAGCTCGACTAAAAAAAATGAAGGGGTTAAATATAAAATAACACGTTGTTTGAAAGATGTGGGCACTGAGGATGGTGATCTAAGATATTTTGTTTTTGAAAAAATCAATTAACAAACACTGTCATAAAAAAATAGCCCCCTAAGTAAGAGGGGGGTTTTTTATTTCTTCCAAACTTTGCCAAATATATTCAAAAAAAAGTTTGTGCAGGTTGTAGATATTTTTATTTTCAACAATCACCCCTATTTTTTCTTCAGCCGAAAAAACCTGATAGGATATTTTATTATCATAAATTTGCATGCCTGATGAAAAAGGATAATATTCTTTAGCTAAAAATTTTATCTGGGTCAACTCTTGATTGTAATGCTCAAAGAATTTTCTATTTTCTACGGTGTCCGCTACGATTAGTTTTTTCTTGATGCCTAAGCTCTCTCTTTTTTTAGCATATTCCTCATTTATTTTTTTTAAATTTTTATTGAGCTCGGCTAGATCAGCAAAAGTATATATCTCGGTTTGGCTATTTAGACTGTCATACAAAACTTGTTTCAGGCCATCTTCGCCTTCATAAAATTTTACACCTGGTTTGTGGTTGCTTAGGTTATAGGCAGAAGTTAACTCTGGTAAGATAGCCAAATAATTTTTTTTGTCCTTAGCAAATTTTTTTTCTTTTTGCTCAAATAAAAGATCGAGCTTAGTAGGATGCTCGGCTACGTAGGAGCTAATTTGGTTTTTGGTGTTTTTTCTTTCAACTAAGCCAATATTAATTAACTCCTCTAAACCTTTATAGACCACTCCTCGTGGTCTTTTGATCTTTTGGCCTATTTTACTGGCCTTATTTTCACCAATATTTAACAAAAACTCATAGATTTCAGCTTGTACGGCTGTGAGGCCTAGGTTTTTGAATTGTTCTTGATACATAAATTTATCTATTTTTTATTCTATTTAACAAACTAATTATAGCACATCTAAATATTTTGTCAATATGAATAATGACACTTTTGAGTATATTTTATAGTGATTTTAATCAATATGTAAAGGTTATAATGAACATTTATTAAAATATGTGTTGTATATACTTGACAATATTCTTTAAGTATGCTATACTGCTATGTTAAACAATAAATTACATTTTTTGTCAAATAGTTCTTTCAAACAATAATCCATAAAATCATTTCTTAAACCTGTTTCTAGCGGATTAGAGTGGTGGCTATCATGTGACTAGCAAAGTCTTGAGAGAGCATGATAGCGACCCAATCTTTAAGGAAAGGGCGGAAATGACTGCTTACTAACAAGTGTCCCTTCTCTTATCCCCTACTTGGGATGAGGGAAGCACAGTGGTTAGTAAAAAATACTGACTACGATGTTCATTTCAAAATTTTTAGAAATGTTACTAATCTTGGGAAACAAAAATGAGCAAACCATTGTTCATAATCATCTAAATACTCAAAAGAGTTGAGAGAGATAGATGTGGAGAGGGTTTGTCCCCCAAGTTTAATAACTCTACAAATTCGCTTATGATAGGGACTTTATTAAAAAGTCAGTCCTAATAGTCATTTTAAGCGAAGTGGCTGTGTCAGGACTTTGTTTGCTTAAAAAATGTGGCTAATTCCCGCTAAATAGCGTGATAGGTCCATAAGCAATCATACTATCGCCTGTTCTCACTAATATTAGGGAGATCAGCTGGAGAAAAAAGATTAAGCGCCTTTTGTCTCCAGAAATTTCCTTAAAATTAAAAAGGAAGGTACTTTAAAATTTAAAATACATGTGGCTCCTTATAAGTGGATGTCTCAATGTCCTTTTATAAGGGGCTACATAATGTGGCTTCTGGAAAATGGCTGAGCCAAATCAGCCGAAAAAAAAGGGAGTTTATAATGATAAAAAATCTGACCCCCCACGCCATGGTGGTGTTTGGTCTGGACGGCACGACGGAAGTCGCCCGGATCGAGCCCATCGGTTCGATTGCCCGGGTACTCACCCAGGCAACCGACGCCGGCACGGTCACGATCGACGGGGTCGAAATCCCCGTGGTCGAGACGGCCTACGGGCAGGTGGAGAACCTGCCCGAACCGCAGGATGGCACCACTCTCGTGGTGTCAATCCTGGTAGTGAGCGCCCTCAAGGCGCTCGGCATCGTCCGGGACGACGTCGTGTCGCCGGACACGGGTCCCCAGTCCGTCGTTCGCGACGGGGAGGGCAAAATTATGGGGGTCAAGCGCTTCACGCGCTAGACACCCAAGCGCGCCGTAACCGCGCAAGCGTTCATCCGAGTTGAGGGTTACGGCCTCAACTCGAAAACATTGTTCTTTTTCAAAGGAGCTTAAAAGAGTTTTTAGGAAGTTTCTCTCAAAAAAATTTCCCTCTGTTATCCAGATATGTATCTGGGCTGATGAGTCCAAAAGGACGAAAACAGAAAGTTCTTTAAAAATGAGCCTTTTGTAATTCCTCAAGAGCGGTTTGTTAGCAATCCGTTGATGAGGGGTTGCAAAATGCGACTGCCTGACGGTCACCATCCTCTTGGCGAAGGCCCAAAAAAGGGAGGCAAGTCATGTTTAGGTCTTTGGCAGAAATAAAAAAACTCTTGAATACCGACAAGGTATTCGAGACGACGACGTCATTTGGCGTCAATATGTTTGGTAAATACTTACCAAACATCACATTTATTATCCCTAAGGATTTTGAGGAGAATCCATTGGGATACAGGAAGGATTCTCCTGTGAGGGAGATGTTGGCAGATATGAACGTCGCTTTCAATGGTGACGGATCTGTCCTTTTCGGGGACTTCTGGGTGTCCCAGAAAGGAGGGGCTTGTTTCCGCCCGAAGCCGATTGTGCAGGCACAGCATGTGCTTGTGCGAATCAACTGGGGTGGAGCATTCCGCCGCAGTTATGGTAACTTTAGTGGCGGAATGGGGGAATTTTATTTCCGCCGTGCCGGTTCGAATGGCGGCGGGATGGGGAATGATTTCTTCGTATTCCCAGTAGGTTTCTATAATGTTATCCATGACGAGGAGATTGACGGGGAGATGATGCCTCCTGTAGAAAAATCGTTCGTTGAGCGGGCGAACGAAGTACGTTCGATGTTCGCGGTTTATGACCGCGAACAGGCCGAAGTCAAAGCCACCCAAGTTCGCGCGAAGGCGCAAGCTGAGGTGGCGAGCAAAGCAGCCAAGGAGGTTGCTTTCGGCGCTCGCGTTGAAACAGCGAATATCACCCTTGTGGCTCGCGGGTATAAACCCGTAGAGCAGGGGGAGTTCTACTTCTTGTGGAACCAAACTACTTGGCTCTACACGGAGGAGAACGTTGCCATCTTAGAGATGGCAGTTCGTTACACGAAAGAGTAGCACGCACGACGGAATTTTCGCAATCAGCCGTGATCCCAAATAATTGTGGATTAGGGGGGTTGCAAAAAAGGAAGGGTAAAAATACGACTCGGCCGTCGTGGCCACAGTCTACCGGCACCTTAACAAGGACCGGTAGACCCAGTGCTCTGTGTAAGCGCTCAAGGTTCTTAGAGAGAGAAGACACGGCTTCTCTCTCTATCATTGTTCTTTTCATAAGGAGCTTAAAGAGTTTTTAGGAAGTTTCTCTCAAAAAAACTTCCACCTTATATAGATGTATATCTATACTGATGAGCCCATTCAATAAAACTGCAGGGCGAAAAGGAAAGTTTTTTGAAAACTAGTATGGATTTTTGCGCTTAGGAAATAAATGTTTTGTTTCTTGAGTGCAGAAATTCTTCTGCACAGAATCATCGACCCCATTTCATTAGGGGGTCAAAAAAGAGGAGAGAAAGATGACGTGGTTTAATAATCCCTATGAGAAGTTGCGATCTTGGAGGGATGATGTGTGTACCCCAGGAGAGCGGGTGTACTTCTCAAAGGGTGTAGTGTCTGAGGTGGCTCCCTTAGGTACTACCCATGTCGCAGTGGGCGATTTAATCGCCTTTCTGCGGGCTGAGGAGGGAGGGGTGAAGGTCATCAGGGCCTTCACTTGTGAGGGATACTGGGCTCGCTGGTATCCTACCCCCGTTTCGGCGAGGGAGCTCGCCGAAATGAACTCTGCGATAGAAAGACATATCGCAGAGGGAAGAGCTAATGGGAGGATGGCTCTAGTTGCTCGTAGGAAAGACTGCGGGCAAGAGGAGATCGCTTGGCTATATGGTTTGTAGGAAGTGTGGCGGACGCACCGACGCAGGTGTTCTTTTTCATAAGGAGCTTAAAAGAGTTTTCGGGAAGTTTCTCTCAAAAAAACTTCCATCTTTTCTTTAGATTATTATTTATTAAAATAATGCGCTGAAGTAGAAGAGAAAAGTAATATACAAAAATTAAAGCCCGCCAAAAATTCGCAGGGCAAAGAAGGTTAAAAACATATTCTTTAATCTCTCTCTTTAGAATATGACATAATCTTTAACATGCTCTGCGAATTTTTGGCGGGCTTTCTGTTTAAATCAAAATATTTAAAGCAACCAAAAAACACCCTAATCGCGCTGGGTGTTATTTGGCTGTCCTATGAGACAGTTTTAACCTCTTATAAACTCCTTCGACAAGGGTTATTTCGAGGTGTTATTATTATAGCAAATTGCTATAAATCTGGCAAAAGCTTTTACCTAAGGGCTGTTTATAACTTTTATCTAGTGTTTTTTTAACCACATGAAAAAGGTGTCGGATTTATTGCCTTATAGGCATGACTAAATACAAATAATTTTGGCTGGCGCTTGGTTGAAGTAATCCCGGAGAAGAATTATTGTTTATTTTAATAACTACTTCGGTTCCGCCAATTTGGTTAAGGCCATCTAAAAGATAGCGATAGTTAAAAATAATGTCATTGTCCTCGCCTTTTATTTCCACCGGAATTTTAGCAGTGGAAGCGCCAGCTCCGGAAGAAGCGCTAGCCACAACCAACTCACCTTTCTTACTGTCAAAGCTAAACCTAATATCATTTATACCTTGTTTGCAAAATAGAGAAACAGCTTTTATCGCTGGCACAAGTTGGTTAATTTCACACTTACAAATAGTAGAAAATTTATCAGGAATAATTTGATTATAGTCGGGGTATTTACCATCAACCACTCGGGAAATTAATTCTACACCATCAAAAGCAAAAAGAATTTGGCTTTCATTAAAATAAATTTTTATTTTAGCTTCACCAGTATCACTTAAAATTCTCGCCAACTCTTGGAGAGTTTTTAAAGGCACTATTAAACTGTGTTCTTTGCCATTTTCTAGTTTAATAACCCTTTCGGCTAAGCGATAACTATCGGTGGCCGCTAAAACTAGTCTGTTTTTTTCAAATTTGAAGCTGGCGGCGTTTATTTCCACCCTTGAAGAATCAATTGAAGCGGCTAGCAAAACTTGTTGTAAACTTTTTTTCAATTCACTAGACGAAATTTCCACTTCATTACTTTTATCCATTTCTGGAATAAGTGGGAAGTCTTCCGCGCCCAAACCTTTAATAATTGTTTCTTGACTTTTGTTTTTTATTTCCAAACCATCATCTTTTAAATTTAATTCCATATTTTCCCTAGGAAGCAAGGAAACAAAACTGTTTATCAATTTAGCATCAACTGTAAAAGAACCCTCCTCCTCTATTTTACTGCGGACAAAAACCTTTATGCCAATTTCCAAATCTGTGGTTATTAAAATCAATCCATCTTTGTCAGCTTTTAACAAAACATTATTTAAAATTG
>JAUYFP010000027.1 GCA_030690875.1 bacterium
AATCCTCATGATGATTACCCAGATTATGCCAAAGCTGTGGCCAAAAAAGTCCAAAAAAACAAAGATGCTTTGGGCATATTATTTTGTGGTAGTGGCCAAGGCATGTGCATGACTGCCAACAAATTCAAAGGAGTCCGAGCCGCCCTAGCTTGGTCAGCCGGAGTAGCTAAAAAATCCCGCCACGATGACAATAGCAATATTATCTGCCTGCCAGCTTGGAGCCTCAATCGCGAGCAAGCTAGACGCATAATCATTGGCTGGCTGACCACTGAATTTTCCAAATCAAGTCGCTACCAAAGAAGAATAAAAAAAATGGACAATTAAGCAATGCCAAAAAAAGCTGTCAAAATAATTCCGGCTCTCTTGGCCAAAAACCAAACCGGACTTAGAAAACAATTTTTAAAAATAAAAAAATATTTCCATTATGCCCAAATAGATATCCTGGACGGCGTTTTGGTAAAAGAAAAAAATAATATCCCACCTAACGCGGTCAAAAATATGCTCTCGGGCTATCAGCTGGAAATTCACCTGATGGTCAAAGATGTCTCCCGCTATGCCCTCAAATGGCTAAAATTAAAAAGCGTCAAAAAAATTATTTGGCATTTTGAAGCGGAAAAAAATAATGAGGCGATAATCTGCCTAGCTCAGTATTTAAAGAAAAAGAAAATAAAGCCCGGATTGGCCGTAAATCCCAACACTTCCTTAGCTAAAATAAAAAAAGTTATCAAATACTTTGATACCATTCAAATTATGGCTGTAAATCCCGGTGCTCAGGGCCAAACTTTTCAACCAAAAGTATTGGAAAAAATAAAAGCTTTAAGCCAAAAATACCCTAAGTTAAATATTGCCGTTGACGGCGCGATAAACGACAAAAATATTAAAGCTGTCAAAAAAGCCGGCGCAAATATCATTGCGGTCGGCTCCTATTTGCAAAATTCAGATGATCTTAAAAAAGATTTAGCAAAATTAAAATAAAAAGGTTTTAAATATCTTTCTAATTTAGATCCTCCTTGGTCTATTTTTATTTTTGCGCCAAAACATCACCGCGCTCAAAATTACCAGTATTAGCAAGGCGCCGGCGCTCATATAATAGATCAAAAAGCTTTTTGGCTCTTCCAAATTTATAACTTGGCCAAAATAATCATCAGCCGTTACTGCCTGAGCGTTCTTGACCAAAAATGATACTGGTCGAGACTGTTTGATAATTTTACCGTTAGAATCATTGCTGGCTACATAAACTTGGTGATAGCCGTCGGTAATAGTTTGCGTGATATCATAAGACCAGTTACCACTCTCGTCGGTCTTGGTAAGCATAAGCAAAGGCAAATCGCTATAAAGATAAATTGTCAGCCAAGTATTGGCTTCGGCTTGGCCTCTTAGTCTTAGTCTGTTCTCTAAGTTTTCCAACCCCGTCAAATCCAAATTTGAATCAATCTTTTCCGACTGAGATTTTGGCTGTTCCAAAGGCACTTTGCCCAACAATACTTTTTCCAAAGTCAGACGCTCCAAAGACAGCGCGCCATCGCCCAGAGGATTGTAGTTGTTTTGTATTTCCGTGCTATCAGAATAAGCATCACCATCAGAGTCAGGATTGTTTTTGTCTGTGCCATAATAGCTTTCCAAGTCATCCGGCAAAAAATCTCCATCGCTGTCCAAAAGCATCACGGCCTGACCAAGCATTGTCAAAACATCCTTGTCCTCCAAAACTGCTTCCGGCTGTGCCTTAGCCAAAAACACCTTGGTCTCAATATTGGCGCCAATAGATAGAGTCTCTTTATCCAATCCCAAGCTCTCGGCCTTATCTGATAATTCTTGAGTGCTGACGCTAGTGCCGATAAGCGGCAATAAAAATTGATTAATGGCTATTTGGTTTTTCTGCGCTATGACCAAGCGATTCAAATAACTGTTTCGCAAAACATCATTGCAAGCGCTATTATCCGCCAACTGGCAATTTACATTGGAAGCGTATTTTTCCAACAAATAATCCTGACACTCTTCTCGCTCAATAATACTCTCCGCCTGACACTCCAAATCAACTTCTAATCTATTAAGGTAATCTTCACAAGCAACTGTTTCAAAAATTGACTGGCTGATACAGCGCTTATCTAGAGATTCGGCCATGGCTCTAAAATGCAAACAATCATTTTCATTATCAATGCCCAAATCCAAACAGCTATCGTATAAATAAATAGCTATTTCACCTTGGACTGCGACTTCAGCTACTTCTAAATTGTCATTTTGTCCTAAGGGCTCATTAATGAGTTCTGTTTCTTCAAGTTCGCCGTCAATCGCTGGCATTTCTTCCTCAATTATTTCTGTTTCACCAATAATATTATTGTCCTCTTCTGCCCCTCCATTAGGAGTATTAAAAATAGAAAGCAATTTAGTTTCACTGGTAATTCTAGAATTTAAATTACTCTTGGCCACGACATTATAATTGCCATTGGCAAAATCACTAGTGTCCCAGCTGGCCAAATATCCATAAGCAGTATCGTTGTAATCTCCCTGATAAAATCCCAAGGAGGCCAAAGTACTCCAGCTGGCTCTAATGAGCGCTACTTGCCCCAACTCAGTGTTGTCAGCACTTTTACTAACTGCCAAAGAAATATCACCGGAAGAAAATTCAAAGTTGCTTAGCACAACCGGCGATTCAACTCCTGAAATATTGCTCTCCAAATTGAGCAATTTTATTGTGATATTGTCCGGATCAATATTATTTTTTTCACCTTGACGAGACAATTTCAACTGATAATCCAAGGCGCCAAAAAGAGCGCTAGTTCCCTGCTCATAAAAAGTCAAACTCAAAATATAATCTCCATCCACAAAACTATCATCCAAAGACAAGGTCTGTATCCAGTGATAGCCGTCTACCAATGGTATATCAATATTTTCGCTGGCAATAGCCGGATCAGCTTGCTGATAAAATTGAATTTTTAGGGCGGAAAATGGTGTCAGCGTGCTAATGTCAACCACAAAGCTGTCATCGCTGATAACACTGCCAATAGCCGGACTATTTAAAACCACTTGTTCGGCCAATTCCAGCTCATCGGGTTCATTATCAACAAAAATATTAGCTGAGCCCAAGCTAGTATTTATTGAATTAGTAGCCTCGTCATTGCTGACAAAAAATTCACATTTATAATTGCCGTCTGGATATAATGGCTCGCCGTCCATTCCCAAAAAAGCGCTATTGATAGTTTTTTGGTATACTAAACCGCTATTATCTGAACTGGCCAAATTTGTTTGAGAAAGAGGCTTGCTATTGCTATCGCTAATTTTCAATATTACTTGCTTTTCGCCACTGGTCAAATCAAGCGGACGATTCAAAGTCGTTTTGGCTAAAAACTCAGCTTTGATATTTTGATTTGGCATTGGTGAATTTATTGTTCCCAAAATAGCCGAGATTTCCGGCGGACGGTTAATGGAAAAAACCACTTCTCCAGTAATAGACTGACTATCACCGGAAGCCAGTGGATCAATAATGTTCGTCTTTAAATCAGCGCTAACAAAAATAATATAATAACCGTTTTCTAAACTGCTGATATCCAATGACAAGCCCCAACTGAACGCCTCACCAAAATCGCTGGCAATAATATTAGGCATTAGCAGTTCGCCAACGCTTTGCTCAGTTTCGTTCCAGACTTTAATATTAAAAGCTACATTACTCAGCGCCACATTTGAATTGACTAAAATATCAAAAGTGTCTTCTGTTATCACTTGCTTTTCTGTTGGGCTGGCAAAAACTACATTGGCGCCAATAGCTGTATTAGCGGCCATTTGATAATCTACGCCCTGAACTAAAAACAACTGGCCATCAGAATAATAATTTTCCAACTGATCATTGCTATAAACATCAGCTTGAACTGTCAGCCAATAATAGCCAGTCGGCAAATTGCTGGTATCCCAAGACGAACTGGCCTTCCAAGTGTTACTAGTAGATTTATTAGCTTCAAAATTCTGAGCATAAGAAATATTTGGGTTCTCAATAGTAAAATAAACCGAAGAAAAATTGACCGCGTCTTCGTTGGTCAAATAAGCTTCCCAATCAATAAAGTCCCCAGCATTTATAGTCTGCCCGGGTATGGGATTAACTAAAGAAACCTCAATCAATTTACTGTCGTCTTTAGCGCTAACAGCCACAAAAACTAAGGCCTGAGTAAAAACCAAAAGCAATAAAAAACTAAGTTTAAGATTGTGCTCCACTTTTTGCCAAAACATTTGTCAGAAGATTAATATATTTAACAAGCTTATTATAGCATAAAACGCAGTTAATCAAAAAATCCAAGCAATACATTTTACTTGGACTTATTTTAGGCAAATTAACTATTATTGGCAAGGACAGATATTAAAATATCCAGACCCCGCGGCCACTGAACAATCTACTGGATTAGTTTGATAATAACAAGCACTATAATTAGCTAAAACTTTTGGCGGATTGTTGCCGGTATTAGCCGTACAGCTAGTACCGCAAGCGCCATAAGCCAAATTCAAAAGACAATAAGCATCGCCGGCCTCAGGACCATAGTTCACTAAATCAAGACATTCCTTATTGATGCTGTCGCAATAAGCATCGCAAGTTTGATTGTCGCCGGAAATATTCCAGCAATAACCACCACCGTAAGTTGAACAATTGACCATGGTAGTAGTAGTGGCCACCACTGGACTCGCGCCATATTTAGCGCAAGCGCCAACGACCAATTTATTGTTGCTGTCTTTTTTCAAAAAATAACCACTATCAGTGGCGCTAGTTTTGTCAGGATCAACTGGCAACTCATTGATGTATTTAGCCAAAAAATTACTATCATCAATGGCCAAGCAAAGCTGACTTTCGCCATCGCAGGTCAAATTAGTGCCACTTTGGGTTGAACAAAGCACTTTTTTATTAGTATCAACGTCTCCTAAAATTGGCAAAGCTCCTTTATGCTCATTGGCGTATTGAGCTAGAGCATTTTTTAATACCCCAATATCCTCAGTTCTTTTTTTATCATGCGCCACACCAATTCTAGCCACCGGATCAATCCAAACAAAAGCTCCAACTGCCAAAACCGCTATCACCGCCACGGTAACAATCAAATTAATCAAACTAACAAAACCCTTTTTATTCATAACTTTAAGCAAAAGCTTTAACAAGCTTATCAATATTTCGCACAACCATTTTTCTCTTGACCAAAGCCATACCAGCTAGTTGTGGCAAAGAGTCGCCATAGCTGGGACGATTGTCAGTATAAAAAATTCCATAAGGTATCTTGTCACCCCAAACCATTGCTTCTCTTAGAGCCACGTTAATATCACTTCTATTATACTCCTTATTGTCATCTAAATTATAAAGCCGGTCAAAATAAAATTTGAAAGTATTGATGTGATTGAAAGTAACGCAGGGTTGAAAAACATCCACTAAGGAAAATCCTTTGTGATTTATAGCCTGCTTAAGCAGTCCGGTCAAATGGCCGACATTGCCGGAAAAACCGCGGGAAACAAAAGAACCGCCGGCTGATAAGGCCAAGGCCATAGGGTTGGCCGCCACTTCTATCAAACCCTCAGGCGTTGATTTTGTTTTAGTGCCCTTATCAGTTGTCGGCGACGCCTGACCAGTAGTCAAACTATAAAGCTTGTTGTTGTGAGTGATATAGGTGATGTCGACATTGCCTCTGACAGCGTGAATAAAATGCCCCATGCCTTCGCCGTAGCCATCGCCATCGCCGGCCATAACTATGATTGTCAAATCTTTGTTGGCCAATTTGGCGCCAACAGCTGATGGTAATGCTCGACCATGCAGAGAATGCCAAGCGTAAGTTTTGATAAAATTAACGCCATTGCCCGAACAGCCAATACCGTAAAAAATCAAAACATTTTCCGGTTTTAATCCTAGTTCGCTCAGGGCTTTTTTTAGGGCAATCATAATGCCAAAATTCCCGCAACCCGGACACCAAGTGGATTTATAACTTGTAGTAAAATTTTGCTCTGTCACCCCGTTAGAAATTTTATTAATTTGCATAGTAATAATCTGACTTTTAATTCCCCGTAAAACTTTGTGAATTTCTAACGGGGTAAATATTATTAAAATTGTTTAAGTGCTTTAGTTATTTCTTCTCTAAAAAACGGTCGGCCATCATATTTCAATAATTTATTAGTTAATTTTATACCCGTTTCCTGAGCAATAAGATTTCCCAGTTGACCGTTGCTATTATTTTCAATTAACAAAACATTTTTGGGATTGCTCAAAACTTTTTCCGTAAATTCTTTGGCCAAAGGCCACAAGTACTGATACTGAATAATTTTAAATTTCTTTTTGTTCTTCTCATCCAAATGGCTGTAAGCATCTAAGACCACGCCTTTGGTCGATCCCCAAATGACAATTGTTTTTTTGGCCTTAGGATTGCCATAGACCAAGGGTTGAGGCATTTTTTTGGCAAAAACAGCTAGCTTCCTGTATCTTTTATCAACCTGCTCAATTCTGTTTTTTGATCCTTCATTAGAAAAGCCGTAGCCATCATGTTCATCGCTATTGGCAATATACAAACCACCTTTCATGCCAGCCAAAGCGCGCGAAGATATGCCGTCGCTGGTCAATTGATAGCGGCGATAATTTTTTATTTTCGCCAATTGCGCCTGAGTTAAAAGCTTGCCTCTGTTTATTTTTATATTTTTAACGCTAAATTTTTCCACTGTGCTATTTCCTTCAGCAATAAACTTATCGGACAAAATAATTACCGGTAACTGATATATTTCCGCCAAGTTCAAGGCCTCAGCTCCTAAAGCATAAGCTTCTTTGGCGTCTCCCGGAGCAATTATCAAGCGCGGAAAATCTCCCTGAGCGCCGTGGAGCATAAATTGCAAATCTCCCTGCTCAGTCCACGTCGGCAGTCCGGTAGCCGGCCCCGGCCGCTGGACATTGACCAAAACCAAAGGCGTTTCTGTCAGAGAATTTAAGCCAAGTGTTTCAGTCATCAATGAAAAACCGCCACCAGATGTGCCAACCATTGCCCGCGCCCCCACATGAGCCGCTCCCAAAGCCATATTGGCCACGGCAATTTCATCTTCCGCGTGCTTGACCACAATACCAGTGTCTTTGGCTACTGAAGCCAAATAATAAAGTATTGAAGAAGATGGCGTCATTGGGTAGGCCACATAAAAATTCAATCCTCCAGCCAGAGCGCCTAAGGCCAAAGCTTCATTGGCGGAAATTAAAATATTGTTTTTAGATGATATAGTCGGTAATTGGCTGTGAAAAACGGTTTTATCACCCAGAGGGCGATTTTGAGCAAAATCATAACCGGCTTTTAAGGCCTTTATATTATCACTGATTATTTTTTCTCCTTTGCGAGCGAAATTTTCTTTAACCACTCGGCTGGCAATAGTCAAATTCTGCCCGACTAAAGCCAAACTCGCTCCCAAGGCCACGACATTTCTCATCAATTCTCCGCCACAGTCTTTGGCTATGGAACTTAGCGGGATTCCCAAGGCCAAAACATGAGCTTCGCTTAATTTGGCTGGTGATATTTTGACTTTGTCGCTGTCAAAAATCAAAGCGCCACCACTAACAATCTCAACAAAATTTTCACTAATAGTATTTTGGTTCAAAGCCACCAAAATATCCACTCCATAAGTAACGCTATTGACTGGTCGAGTATCAATAATCAACTGATAGGTGTTGTGCCCGCCGCGGATAAGCGAAGGATATTCAGTATAGTCAAAAATCTCGTAGCCCGCCCGCATGAAAATTTTGCCAAACATCATACCGGCTGATTTTATGCCAAAGCCGGCTTCACCGCCGATTTTCCAGCTGAGATCATTCTTTATTTTTACTGACATTGGTTTGGACTTTGATTTTTTACTGATCATAAAATATTACTAGCTTCTTATTTTTATAATTACATTATAACATTTTTAAGTTAAATAAACTTCCCCTAATTTATATAAGGTTTATTAAATACTTTTTAAATAATAAATAACTTTTTTTATAAAGACTTCATAATCATTTAAAACAATAGCTTCACCAAAGCTATTTGATATATTAGTAGATGGTTGAATCTTAATATTACTCTTACCTAAATAATTTTTAATATACTGCGATCTAGTTGTTATTTTATTATGCACGCATTTTGGGAATTTAATAATGAATAACAATGTCTTTATTGGAGTATGCAAATATGTATCTATATTATCATTTGATAATACAATGTATTTATTAATATTATTATTTGTTATTTTTTCCCATTTTGTTATTTTTCTTTTATTATCATAATATGGCATTTCTTCCGGCAAAATAAAAATTTGAAAATATTTTTTTCTATTGGCCCGAATATTTGCTGTTTCACCCAACATATTTTCAAAATAATTGTTAGAATTTTGGGCATAATTATTCATAACAAATTTAACTCCAATACCAGCAATATCTTTTTCTTTTTTTGAAATTAATATGTCAACGACTTTTTCCATATATCGGCCGTCTAATTTCCCTTCTTTGCCATCACCAATACCAAGAGCTTTTATCAAATAAGAGTCGCCAAGTTTATTTTGTATGTCCTGGGCAATCTCCTTATGAAGTATTTTTAATTTTTCATTACTTCTTGAAGATGTTTGCAAAAATCTAATAAACGACTTCGCCACTAATTGTAAAAATTGATGATTGTTCATAAAAATTTTTTCTAAGTTTATATACTAAAAATTTTTGTAATTCAGCAGAAGAAAATGTGTAATAACCTCCACTTTTATAATTTTTTAAAAGCTTCACATACTCTAAAAATTCATTACTCCGAATAACCTCTTTTATCTCATCAAAAGTATAATCTGTTAAAATATATAAGCCACTATATACACCACATCCAGCCGGCACCATGTCCATTTTTATACTATTTATGTCCTTGATAATAGTATTTATTGCGATTTTATCTTTAAAAACATCTTTTATTGCTTGCGTTCTACCAAATAAAAACCACTGCCCACTGTCTGTAAGGCTTCTTTTTTCAAGCAAATCTCTATTCTCCTGTAAATAATTAAAAACACTAGGATTATTTTTAATCTGTGATATGCTTAGCGGTCTGCCAACGTTATCATAAGGGAAAATGCATTTTCGCCATTTGCCGGTTGAGGCTTTATAAACATCTATCGTATAATTATCAAATTTAAAATCACCAATAAATATATTGTCAGCAAGAGTGGCAAAACCATTTTTTACAGAAATTTTTTTTAATATGTTTCTACTATAATTCTCAATATTACGAAGTAATAATAAACTGTCCTTTTTTGAAAGATATATGTTCCCATTTATAAAAATTTCAGAATAATTTAAAACTTCATTTTTTAGCGGCGTCTTACCCTTTTCATCATATGTATAATATTCAATATCATCATTTTTCTCACCCATTTCAAACAATGTTATCATTGTATAAGTAGTTGCATTAAAAGGTTGAAAGTGTCCCAAATCAATAACTTTTGTCAAATTTTTGTTATCAAAAATATATTTTCTAAAATTATTACCCGCCCTACTTTTCAGACAAGAACTTGGAGTAATCAAACACATTTTACCATTATCATTCAACATCTTCAATCCAATTTCAAAAAAAACAATATATAAATCAGTCATCCCGTTTTCGCTAAAAAAATATTTTTTAACTTCTTTATAACTATCCGCAAGATTATGTACTCTAACGTAAGGCGGATTTCCAACTACAAAATCCATCTTCTTATAAAATTTATTGACTGTCAACGTATCTGCACAAATAATATCCCAATCTACATTAGCAATTTCGAACTTTTTAAGCTCATTATTTAAATTCACAATGCATTTTTTTTGCTCTGATTCTTCTATTTCAATGCCATGAATAAATTTCTCTAAATGATCTTTTAACTCTTCTTTCTTAGCTGAACCATACTTTTTTAAAAAAGAAGAACAATATCTATTTATAACACCAATTAAAAAAGCGCCGTCCCCACAGCTATTATCAATAATATTTTTTTCTAAAATATCACCATTATAGCCAATAAAATCTAAAATATTATCAACAATAAATTTAGGAGTATAAATTCGTCCTTTACTTTTTACACTATCTTTTGATTCTTTCTCCATATATTATTATATAACATCATTTTCCCATATTTTACCCTAAAAGTAAATAAAAAATTAAAACAAAAAACGCCTCGCCCCTCACTGCTGCTTGCAGGGCAAGGCGAGGCATCTTCTCATGGAGAATCTTTGTTATTTAATGCTTTGTCTTTTATATTATTATTGTTTAATTCTTCTTGCGCCATCAATTCATTAGGCGTAGCTTTAATTATTTCGTTGGCCGGTTCTTTTATTATTTGCCTATCTTTGGCATTTTTGCCAAAGATTTTGTTCCAAAAACTCATAATTTTTATTTTAATATTTTCTCCGATCTCGGCTAATAGCCAGGATGGATCTTTTGACGCTTACGGCTTAAATTGTCTCCCCTAACAATATAAGGCGTAAGGTGCCCAGCTAAAAAGCATGAGCACATAAATTGTTGCTGACATTTTATTTTTGTTTTTATTTTTTAGAAAACTAGAGCGCTAATTAAACCGCTACTAAATATATTAACCCAAAAAGGAACAAGACTAAAATTGCCCAATTCTCATGACTCGCTACTCGCGGATTACAATAAAATCCGGCTAAGCGGAAAGATTTTACTTCTTTCATTTTATTTTGCTTAATGATTAGATTGTTGAACCAACCACCATCATCAGGACAAAAGCCCCTAGCGCACATAGGCCTAATACAGCCCAGTAATCACTACTTCTTAGACTTTGATCCCCTGGTTTGATGATTAGCTTAAACGATTCTACTTTGTTGTTGAGAAGCATAAAGATAAAATTATTCTCCATTTATATATTAAAGTGTTGGGGCTAAAAAAAATCGGCCATTCCCACTAGCGGAACGTAGCCAATTTCCCTTACATGTTTAATAATAGCACAAAAAATCGCTTTTGTCAAGAAAAATAAATATAGCCCAATATCCAGCGCTGGAACTTATTTATTTATCTAAGATTAATTAACACCACGTCCCGCCCCGTAAAATTGAGCATTAGCGAAATTTGTAGGGGGGGTCAAGAAAAAATACAAAAAAGAAAGCCCCGAGCGTCAACGAATCGACACACGGGGCTAATTTCACACTCCTTACTCAGCTCAAGGGTTAAAGCTGAATTTGGAAATGTTATCCCACAAAGCAGGCCTTAAGAAAATACTTGACGAGCGCGCAGATCGTCATAGGCATGACCAGGACCACACCAGTTGATGTGGAGCTTACTGTCGTTAGCATCATAATGAACGAGTGGCACGCGGCCACCGCGGTAACGCGAACCAGCGCAAAGCGTCTGATTCTGATTATCCAGATGCTGACGAGTCTCGCTGTGGTACTTGAGACCGTAAACCAGCCGCTCAAGAAAAGTCATACAGTTGATACCCAGTTCACTGAGCTTATTGGCCGAGAGATTTTTCAATTCCTCATCAGCCTCTTCCCGCTCGCGAATATAGAACGCATAGCTCTTATCCGTCTGACGGATATTCTCAGTAATCTCCTCAGCCAAATCTCCCTGATAATCAGCAACTTGAAAGCAGTCGCGCATACCTTTCATTACACGCCAAATATTCAAATCTTTGGGAATGAAAATAAGGCGACCAAAAGCAAAAGATGGATTGTTGGGAATTTGCACATCCGAAAAGTCCACTGTCAAGTGGAAATACTCACGATAAAACCCCTCCCACTCCTGACGAATTTCCGAAATGATAAAAGGGTTTTCCCGGCGCAAAAACCTACCCAGCTCTGACCACCACCGCGGAGCTCTGCGGCTAGTTAGCTTTACCAGAAGGTCATAAAGCATACCCAGCTTTTCCTCTGGGAGCTCTACGAGCTTCTTGACGATTTGACCGAGCATTTCCAACATGGTCAGTCTCCCTTGTTGTAAGGTGCTAAACATTACCTCGACCCATTTCGAAGTAATATAAAACAATGCCATATACAACAAAATATGTCAAACAGGTAAAAAATCAACCTCGCAGGTTGATTTACTTTTTATCAATAATCAGTTATGTTATAATAAGTATGCTTAAAATAACCATTAAACAACTATATATGAAGATAGAAGTAGATCGAGAGCTTTGCACCAGCGTGGCCACCTGTATTGCCGTTGCTCCCAATACCTTTGAATTGGATGAAGAAGGCATTGCCATAGTCAAAAATCCCAAGGGCGACACCGAAGAAACAATTTTGCAGGCGGCCAAAAGCTGCCCAGTAAATGCCATCATTATCTATGATGACGCCGGCAAGCAAATATATCCGGAATTAAAAAAATAATCATGAAAAAATATATTTACTTAGACTACGCGTCCACGACCCCGACGGATCCACGCGTAGTTTCGGCTATGGAGCCGTATTGGCATAAATATTACGGCAATCCTTCCAGTCTTTATCATCTTGGTCGCCAAAGCAAGCTGGCTATAAGCAAGGCCCGAAAAACTGTGGCCAAAATTTTGAATTGCCCAGAGGAGGAAATATTTTTTACCGGTAGTGGCACTGAAAGCATCAATCTGGCCATTAAAGGAGTTGTTTTGGCAAAAAAAGAACCAGTTCATATCATCACCACTCTCATTGAGCATCACGCTGTTCTAAACGCCTGTTCGCGGATGAACAGCTTAGGCCATGAATTGTCCATTTTGCCGGTTACGGCTGATGGCTTGGTGGAACTCAAAGATTTAAAATCAGCCATTCAAGACAACACTGCCTTAGTAACTATTATGATGGCCAATAATGAAATCGGCACTTTGGAGCCCATTGCGGAAATCGGCGCTTATTTGCAAAAATTAAATATCGAGAGGCAAGCCAAAGGACTGAACAAAATTTATT
>JAUYFP010000065.1 GCA_030690875.1 bacterium
TCCAAAATTTCTTTTTGGCCGGGCAATTTTGCTAAGATATCCTGATGATACTGGGAAAATTTCTGCCAATAATCGTCGGCTGACCAAATGCCAAAATAATTACCAATTTCTTTGGCGTGTTCGTAAGTAGTAACTTGCAGGCCTTCTTGCACTTCCAGACCTTTTAAGGCCAAGAAAAATTGATTATATATTGGCCTGTCCAAAAACTGGCAATCCTGCTCAATATACTTAGTAATAAATATTGCTCTAATTTTTTCCTCTTTATACAAAATCTCTTCTGGCGAAAAAAACACATGATAAGCGAATTTTATTTTCCCGAGCATTTCTCGGCACTGCCTCTCTCGCCTAATTTCATCAATACCGCTAGAATCATTGGCTACTTTTATAATAACTTTAAGCCCGTCGCTGACGCGTCGGCCGACCAAAACCAGTTTCTGGCTATTTGATAAATAGCGTTCACCGCCAATATGCACTTGTATTTCATCCAGTTCAAAACCCAAGGCCGACAAAATCGGCTTTAATTGCCCCAGCTCCTGCTGGCAATATTCCTCCCATAATTGCTTTTTATCAACTCTTAGCATAATTATTTTTACCCCCTCTCTTTCTCCCCCTAAATTAGGGGGAGATGTCCTCGCCCTACCGACAAGGCAGGCGCGAAGGACAAGGGGAGGGTATTGATTATAACATTTTATCAAATATTTCTTCTAGCTGACTAATATGCCTAGCCCAAGAAAAATTTTCTTGATTATTAGCGCCAACAAATTGCTGGCTAGTAAATATTTTTGTTATAGCTTGAGCAATTTCCGAAGCTTTGCCAAAATCAACAAATACAGCGCTACCAGCAAAAATTTCTCGGGCATAAGCAGAATTTATTGAAACAATTGGCTTGTTGGCTACAACATAATCAACTATCGCGCTAGAAAAGTCCTCGCTAGTGGGATTATAAACAAGTACCTGCGAGCTTTTTAGCAAATAAGCTCTTTCGGCCTTGGAAACCCAACCACGAAAATCAACTTGCGCGCCAAGACCCAGTTCTTCTACTAAATTTTGCAGATTATTTTTCTCTTGGCCATCGCCAACAATCACTAATTTTAAGTCCGCGAATTTATTTTTTAAAATATCCATCGCCCGAATAATTTCGCCTATGCCTGACCAAGAAAACAATCTAGCTTCTACAAAAATCTGCTGTTTGATTTCCGACAAAGCAAAGGGCAACTGCAAAGTATTGGCCGGCGCCGGATAATTTACCACTATTTTATCTTTTGCTAATTTATATTCTTTACTCAAAACTTCGGCTAGCGCTTGGGAACTTACTAGCACTTTGTCAGCTCTTCGCAAAACCCAAATTTGCAATTTCCTGATTAAATTGATTTTAAAATTAGCTTCGGGCTTTCGCAAAAACTGCTCCCATGATTTTTCCGTCAAAGAAAAATGCCGCGCTCTTTTAAGCGCCTCGTCCTCAAAAAAATTTATAACTACTGCTTTGCGGAAAAAGATTTTGACAAATATTGTTGGCAGACCACTGGCCAAGGCGTTTTGCGCGTAAATAATATCCGCCTGTTTGGCTAAGTGGCTTAGCTTTATAAAATAATTAATTAGTCGAAAAAAAATTGGCTGACGCTTATTGATACTATAAATTTCCAAATCCGGTATTTCTTCCCAATTGCCGGCATAAGCCAAAATCCACACCTGATGTGTAGCTTTCAGGCGCGTGGCTAATTCTTTGGCATAAGTTGCAATACTCTCTATTTCCGGAGGAAATAAGGGAGTGGCAATAATAATTTTCATATTCTTATTTTGCCCGAAATAAGCTATTTAGTCAAACAAGGAAAACAAAAAACAAAAACTAATTTTCCAAATATTTACGGCCTTTTAATTCCCCGGGCAAATATTCTTGCTCCTCTTCATAATCATAATCCGGACTATATTTATAGCCCTTGCCATAATCTAATTCTTTCATTAATTTTGTCGGAGCATTTCGGATATGCAGTGGCACAGGCAAGTTACCATATTTTTTGACATCACTGGCGGCTTGGCCATAAGCCATATACAAATCATTGGATTTTTTACACTTGGCCATATAGACCACGGCTTGAGCCAAAATAACATTACACTCCGGCATACCTATAAAAGAACAGGCCTGATAAGCCGCTACGGCCTGCTCCAAGGCCCGCGAATTGGCCAATCCGATGTCCTCAGAGGCAAACCTGACCAAGCGCCTAGCAACATAGAGTGGATCTTCACCCGCCTCCAGCATCCGAGCCAGCCAATACAGGGCGGCATTAGCATCTGAACCGCGCATTGCCTTGTGTAGCGCGGAAATTATATTATAATGCTCCTCGCCATCTTTGTCATAGAGCAAATGTGATTTTTGAAAAGCTTCTTTTATCAAATCCAGACTAATATCTTTGCTAACTGAGCTGGCGTATTCCAGCACATTTAGGGCCACTCGGGCATCGCCATTGCTCAACTGAGAAATCAACTCTTTTACTTTGTCATTTATTTTCAATTTTAATTTACCCAAGCCGTTTTCCTTATCTGATAAAGCTCGCTCAATAATATTTTTGATATGCTCCTCGCCCAGTCTGTCTAAAACAAAAACCCGACAGCGGGAAAGTAAAGCGCCACGCACTTCAAAACTAGGATTTTCGGTAGTAGCGCCTATCAAAATTATTATACCTTTTTCCACCTGAGGCAAAAGCGCGTCCTGCTGAGCTTTATTCCAACGATGTATTTCATCAATAAACAAAATTGTGCGCTGGCCGATTTTTTTGTTTTGTTCAGCTCGCAAAATCACCTGACGTAAATCAGTTACGCCACTGTTAACGGCTGACATCTGCACAAAGTCCGAATTAGTCTGCTGACTGATAATATAAGCCAAGGTGGTTTTACCCGATCCGGGAGGCCCCCAAAAAATCATCGGCGGCACATTGTCATTTTCAATCGCTTGTCGCAATAATTTACCCGTGCCCACTATTTTTTCCTGCCCCAAAAAATCCTCCAAAGTTTTGGGTCTCATTCTATCAGCTAAGGGTGGGCTATTTTTCCTATCCATGAAATACATTTAGCGTCTCGCCCTACTAGAACGAGATATTTTAATAATCTATTTCATCCCCCTATGGGGGATAAATCAATCTTAGCAAGCTAATATAAAAAAGACAAATAAAAAAAGCACCTAACACTCTAGGCGCTTTTTTGTATAGACTTCTAACTAATCGATATACTTATATACACAATTATTTATCAAAGTGCTTTATCTTTTGATCTAGCTGTAATGATAAATAAGCTCCCAATAACCACTAAGGCAAAAATAATCCCCAGCCATGGTATCCATTTATATTTTTCTGTGATTCTACTTTCTTCTACGTCGCAAACATCCCCTATTTTATCCCTATCTGTATCCCGTTGATTTATATTTGGATCGTTTTTACAATTATCTTCATCATTAATAACACCATCTCTGTCAAAATCATCGCAAGCATCACCTCGGCCATTGCCATCTAAATCTTCCTGATCCTGATTATAGACCGATACACAATTATCATGCACATCTGGTAAAGCATCATTATCTAAATCCGACTGAATATATAAAGGGTTTTTTAGAGATGGCAATACATTTAAAATCAACACGCCCTCATCTGAATAAAGATTGCCCGCCTCACTGGTTGTTGTGGCACTAGCCCTATCCGAATCAAAATATACTCTGTAACTTCTGCCTGGCTGAGCCAGAAACCTCAATGATTGATTACTACTTTTATCTGGACTCTCCTGTACTAAACGTATTTCATTTATTCTTAGTGGCTGGGCATAAGTAAAAGACATCTCCCATTGGCTGGATGTTGTTTCTGGAAACCTAATTGTCTGTTGTGGCATACTGCTTTTAGCCAAAAGTTTTTTAAATTGATAATCTACAAGAGCCGATAATTCTACCGAGGTCGGTAGGGCAATATTTTTATCTAAAAGCACCATAATAGCTGATGAAGTAATGGGGCTAGAACTTCTTAAAGTAATAGTTACTGTCCCCTTATCATCTTTATCCAAAACAAATTCCGTATAAGTATTCAAATTTTTATCAACCATATAATAAGAACTGGCCGCAGATGGAATAGTAGTAGCGTAATAATTAACATCATTAATAATAGTATTCTTTTTATAAAAATAAGGCAAAAA
>JAUYFP010000044.1 GCA_030690875.1 bacterium
AAATATTCTGAGTTTATAAATGCCATAAAGAAAAATAAATCAGAATTGGATAGAAAAGTATTAGCGGAAATCGCTGAAAAAGACCCAAAAACTTTTCAAAAAATTGTTGAAGCAATTAAAAAATAATTTTTATCCAGTCGTTTTACACTAACCAATAAACTACTAATAAACACACCCCCGCCCAGCCTCTCGCGAGAGGCTGGGCTGGGTTTATTTTACCTTAAATACTTTATGAGCAGGAAAATACTTGTAAAACCAAATGCCAAAATACACACCAATGGAATCAATTAATATATCTTTCGGTGTGCCGTAGCGACCGGGAATAAAAGATTGGTGTAATTCATCAATAAAAGCATAAGTTAAGGCCGCTATAATTACAAAAAGTAAATAACCCCGCTCTTGGCTTTCTAAGCTACCAGCAATCAAATAAGCCAAAATTCCGAAAACAAACATGTGAGCCAGTTTCCTTAAAACAAAATCATAAGCTGGCGGAAAGCCACTGGCCAAATCCGGCTGAGCTGACAAATAAAAAATAAGCAGACCCCAGAGAGCCGCCAAAATAAAAAACATAATCTGTCGCTGGTGTTTTTTGAAAGTCATGGATAAATTATAGCAAACTTTAACAAATGAACATACCACCAGCTAACGCTGACTGTTTTTCTTATAAAAAATACCGCGGGTTCGCATAGCGAACCCGCGGTCACAAATAATGCTCTAACCTTGCTTCGGCAGATGCGACCAATCCTTCAGATAACGATACACACCTCCTTGCGCTCTTAGAGCGGTTATCAAACCTGCTAACCTCCATCCTAAAGTAGTAAGATGACTCTTGAACTCAATTTTAGGCAAAAAGGCCTGACCAATCAAAATTCGCTTCAAAGTACGGATGTTGCTGACCAAAAAAATCCATAGAGTTTGGATGGGATTATAAATCCCAGGCAAGGCTACAAAAATCACAAGAATCTGTAACAATCTCCAGCTCATACCTTTAGGATAGGAAACCACATAATGTCCATCGTACTTGGACCAATCATAATTGAAAATTCTCCCTTCTCCTTCATGCTCTTTGTATTGAGCTAGATCTGGATCAAAAATCCGACCTTTGCCCATCAAACGCTCATAACGTGGAGCACCTGGTATGGGTGTTAAAAACAATATTTGATAGGTTCCAATCCACCAATTACAGCAAGCCCAAATAGTAGCGAAAATGGTTGACAGTCTATCCTGATCAAAACCAATAGCCCACATTGAGTGAATGGTTATACCATGCTTGTGGAAAATCTTGGTCAAATCCTTCATTTGTGCTGGATTAAGCCTTTTACCACAAGCCACTAAACTGGCTAGTTCAGGTGATTCGTAGCCGATACTAGCTCTTTCAAAACCAGCTCTACTCATCCAATATATCACATCTGGCCGTTTAGCTAGATCCAATCGAACTTGGCCATAATAGGGTCTTTGCAGGCCTCTAGCTACGATCCTCTGACAAAGTTTGATCAAACGAGTTGGATTAGCCCCCAAATTGTCATCGCAAAGGAAAATCGGAATCGTTGGGTCATATATATTATTATAGAACTCCAAATCGGCAATTAGCTTATCCGTTGACCGGAAACGATAACTGTGCCCATGCATACGACATTCGGAACAAAAATCACAATCATAGGGGCAACCCTCAGACCCGATTAGGTTAATACATTTGGGTTTATGACCTACGACCAATCTAAGATCAGGCGTAGGCCAGCTATCTGGAGAAACTTCTTCCGGCCGCTGTGTGTGCCGATATTCACCGTCAAGCTGGAAAGACAAACCGCGAATACCAAGCAAAGCATGCCGATCCGAAGAACACGTCTGAAACCAATTTAACCATTGCAAAAAGCTTTGATCAGCCGCATGACGAAACACAAAATCCGCGCCAGCTTCCAAGGCCTCTTCCGGCAAAAAAGTGACATGTGGCCCACCTATCAGAATAGGCGCTTTATTGTTAGCTTTTCTAAGCTCCTGAATCAGCTTATAGGCTCGTAGTACAGTCGAAGTAGTAGCAGAAAGTAATATTATATCAGCCAGTATCACCTCACCCCAATTGATAGGATCTCCTGCATCCTCACAGTAAATCCTGCACTTATGCCCAAGTTCTTGCGCACTGGTTCCAAGGCGCACTAAACCCAAACGAGGCGTTGTAGCGCTTTTGAAAATATTAAGTCCTGGGGCTTTGGGTTCAATCCCTACTATCAACATGGCTAGGCCTCTCTTTCTTTCTATTTCTAGAAGGTTTAATTGACAAACAACAGTTAACTCTATAAATCTACGCCAAAAAAGCTAAAATATCAAATAGCCCAACCCAACCCTTCGCGCCATGCCACCGGCAGGCAGGAAAGACTGGACTGGGATAAAAATTTACCTTAGACAAATATAACTATTCTTTTTCTTTTTGCTCAGATATTTTTCTTTTAGCGCTAGCCAAAGCGCCTTCAAGCATTGATCTTGGATTATTTTCAGCCAAAAATTCCTTTCTATCTTGCCCGCTATATTTAGCGGCTAATTCTTCATAACCACTTTGCCAATCAGTAATCACCTTGTTATTAGCCTTAGCCATAACCACTACTCGCATAACTTTTCGATAAGCATCAGCGCCGGGAAAATCTGCGCCTCTTTCCTGTGAATCTTCCAAATTCTCCAAAGCCTCTTCAGCCAACTCAATCGCCTCTTCCACATCTATAGCGCCCTCCTGCTCTATTAGTGGATCTTGTATTGTTTCAAAAGTATTTGCCATAATTTTATTGTTAATAATTTAATTTACCTGCCTTAATTTTAATTCATCCCAAACAAAAAGTCCATGCTCTATAAAAACCCTAAAAAATATAGTATAATACCTACAGCTATGATAAAAAAAATAAAATCAGCCGAAATTTTGGGTAATAATAGAAACCTTGGATTGGCTAGAAAAAAGCTTTTATTTATTATTGCCACAATTGCTCTTATCAGCGCCATATCCTTTGTTGTTTTCAATAGACTAAACTTAGCTGAGCTTAAAAACCGCGATACTCAAAGAATAAAAGATTTAGAGCAATTTATAAAAAGTCTGGAGAATTATTATGAATTGTATGAAGTTTATCCTTGTGGCGACACTAATGATCTAGACAACCCTACTAATCCAAAAGGCACTTATGATTCCAGCGACACTTGTGGAGAGTTAAATTCTGATGTCTATGGATTTTTAAACGGTGTTGGCAGTCAAAAATCAGTAACTGTAAGTAATTGTTTAGGATATACCGGTGGCTTATTCAGCATTGGCGTTTTAAATACTAATTGTCCAATGGATCCGCTTAATGACATTTCTGGCAATCCACCACATCTATACTGGTATACTATCAGCGCTGACAGACAATTATATGTAATATCCACTTATTTAGAAAGTAATGACGCTATAATGGCCAACGACAGTGGCTTATGTTCAGGCTGGTACGAAGTAGGCTCGGGTGTGGGAACTATAAGTGGTGCTCAATCTACAACTTTGGGCTACGGTTGTAACCCTAAAAATTAAATTAGCTAATTTTTGTAAATAAAAACTGACTCTAAAAATAATTAGGGCCAATTTTTATTAAATAACAATATTCTTTAGATACTGGAACTCGGTGATACAGGAGTGGAGCCCTTGCAATATTTACAAGCTTTCTTATGACCTATCAACTCCAATATTGCGGCTAAACCTACCAAAACATAAATTATTTTGGAAATAAGCGCGTCTTGACCACCAAATAATTGACCAATATCCCAAGAGAATAGGGCTAAAACTAGCCAATTTAATCCACCTACTATAAGTAGCAAAAAAGCTAACATATGCAGTCCCTTCATATTTTTTAACTTTCTTATCCTATTTTAATCAAAAACAGGATTAATTATTAGATGTTTTAATTATAGCATATATCTTGCCAAAAAGCATTATATTGTGCTATTATAACTGTAATTAATAATTAAGTATTTGAGTAAATTATTATTTAAAATCAAGGTTTTATTTAATAATAACAAATACAAGAGAAGGTCATATTTCAAATGAACGACCAACAAAATTTCGCCCAAAGACCAATGATTCAGGGCAACTGGCAGTGTTCCGAATGCGGCGCTCAAATTACAGAATTGCCTTTTGAGCCAAGCGGAGACCGCCCACTATTCTGTCGTGATTGTCATCGCAAACGCAGACAAAATAATACACGAAGTACAAACCGCAGATTCTAAATAAAACAAAAAAACGCCCCCGAGCATAGCCGAAGGGGTGTTTTTTTAATCAATCCAAATCCTTTTAAAAAATGCTGGATAAAATTAATATCTAATACTAATTTCTAAAGCATTGTCATATTGCGACAAACCAGAAGGATTATCTTTTTGAAAAATTATCGCGCCTCTATCGCCATAACTAGGTTTATCAAAAGTGAGAGTGCCGGAAAATGGAACATAATCTTCGGTCATCCAATCGCCTTGAGCTGTAGCAATACCTTCAGCTATTATCAAACCATCCCAATTAACCAGCGACACTGGAAAGCTGGCTTCAAAAAACCAATTACCTCGGGCGCGG
Organism: bacterium; assembly: GCA_030690875.1. Taxonomy (GTDB): domain Bacteria; phylum Patescibacteriota; class Patescibacteriia; order UBA1558; family GWA2-36-10; genus STD1-117. The sequence continues at coordinate 4,568 of JAUYFP010000044.1, forward strand.
CCGGAAAAAGTAAGCGGTGAAGATATCTGAGAATTGGCAATAGGCATATCTACTATAATCAAATCGTCTCTTCTATTGGCATCAAGTAGTTCATAATTTTCATGTTTCAAATAGCGGGAAACTCCCACTGACGGCTCAGTAGTCATTGGCTCGCCTGGCAGTCTATCAGCATAGTTAGCAATGATGATTTTATTTTCTATCTTGATGTTTTGCGGCGTTATTCTATCGCCCAAAAGAATAGCATTTGTGCCATAATAAAGACCGTTATTATTTATTGCTCCGGCTGCATAATAAAAAATGCCACTGCCCCCAGAATCATAACTTAAAATAATCGTCGCGTCAGCTATTTCATCATAATTTATATCCCCCGTAACTGGCTCACCAAATACTCTAACAATTAGTTTGGCCTTAGATTCAGGATCAATAGTTTCGTAATAGCCATTGACCAATTTTATTTCTTGACCGGCTATCAAATAAGTGGTATTCAAGGCATCAGAAAATTCCGCTTTAACAATAGCGTTTTCATTTGTATTTTCCAAAATCTCATTTTGGTTTTGTTTTAAATTAGCTTGATTATTATTTTGTTTTAGATTGCTCAGATAATAGAGTAAGAAAGTCAAAATAATCACCAAAACCGCGATTATCAATACTTTTCTCATATAATAGGCTTAATTAATAATACATAGTTATTATAACAAAAAATCGCCTTTTGAGCGATAAATAAAAACTATTTTAGTATAGAAATGCCCTATTTTTATATAAAATATATTTTTGACAAATCTTACCTAAAATAGTAAAGTGGTGATGCTAGTATTAGATTAAATTAATAATAAAATAATGAATAAAAACACAACAATTTCATTGATAGTAGTTATCCTAATAGTATTAGGTGGTTTAGCCTATTGGCAATACAATCAAAAGCCAGTGGTGAATACTAATCGAAATAGTAATGAACCATCTGTAGTTAATATTGATCAAAACATGAACATTGACAACATAAATACAAATGATAATGCAATAGATACAAGTGATTGGCTAATTTACACAAATGATAAGTACGAATTTAGTTTTGAATATCCTAAGGATTGGACTATTTATAATCAAAGTGATAAATATGTATCTTTTAACTATAGCCAAACATACCTTTCTACAGAGTTTACTCTTTTTGTATTTCAAAATCCAAATAAACAATCTATTTACGACTTTTATAATAATATAGATGAAAACAAAAAAATAAAAGGTAATGACAGCCTAATGTATAATTGGTATGAATCTAGTAGTAATGATACTAAATCTATATATGTAGGTGGCGTAACAGCTACAAATTTCATATCTCCTATGGGTATAATGGAAAATACTACGGTCGCCATACCTAAGGGTAATTTAATGATAGAAATTCGAATTAGAGGCGTTGAAGAAATTGAAAAAAATAGCAAATATGAAACAATTTTGAATACTTTTAAATTTACAAATTAAATAAAATTTAAAATGAGAAAAGCGAAATTGAGAGTCACTTGTAATGGTTAGTCTTATTATATCTAGTGATTATAAATTTATTTATTAAATAAATTTATTTTCTCTAGGTATAATGCCTAGAAAATCGTACCTTCACAACAAAACACCAAAGAACAAGGAGGCACTGATTAGTATAATTTGCTTTGTCTGTGGCAGTTAAAATTCTGCCAAAACCCTACTTACTGCACACTGTGTGGTGAGTAGGGTTTATTTTTTTGCAAACAAAAAAATAAATATTAAAACTTACGCCTAATATTTATTTAAAAGAGAACTATTAGAGAACCTACGCTCAAGGATAGTTTATAGCAATAAGGAGCTAACTCTAAGTCTCTAAATAAAAATTATACTTATGTTTGTAATAAGCTGTTTTTTAATATCCTCGTGCTAGCACGATGTGGCGGGATGGAAAGGACTCGCCCCGCATACGCGGGGCGCCACGGGTTCATCCCGTGGCGAACCAATAAACAAAAAAGATAAAAAAAACAAGATAAAAAAATCTTGCAGTTGTTGGCGGGATGGAAGGGACTCGCCCCGCATACGCGGGGCGCCACGGGTTCATCCCGTGGCGAACCAATAAACAAAAAAGATAAAAAAAACAAGATAAAAAAATCTTGCAGTTGTTGGCGGGATG
>JAUYFP010000058.1 GCA_030690875.1 bacterium
GCAAGGATTACAAGTTATTGATAGCTTCTAGAGCTTTACCGGATTCTAAAATAGAAATAAAGCAGAATATAGTTAAAATATTTTTGGGGAAAACTGGAAATTTGTTGAGTCGTTTGCTGATTCATCCGCAGATAAAAGATACTCAGTGTGGTTTCAAGCTTTTTTCTTCGGATTTGAAATTTTTATTTGACAAATTAACTATTGAGGATTTTGCTTTTGATTTTGAGTTGATGTTTTTAGCCAGAAAATATAAATTTGCCATTAAAGAATTACCGGTTTCTTGGTATAATAATTTCCATTCAAGTGTCCGATGGTTTGATTATCCAAAAACAATATTGAGTATTTTTAAAATTAGAATTAATAATTTTTTAGGAAAATATAATTAAAAATAAAACTATGACTACTAAGGTTTATATTGAAAACAAAAATATTTTGGTTTTAGGCGGGGCGGGATTTATCGGATCGCATCTTTGCGAATATTTAGTCAAAAAAGGAGACAATGTTATTTGTGTTGATAATTTTGTGTCCTCAGATGTGGAAAATATCAACGCTTTGCTCGAATATCCAAATTTTGAGTTTATTAGGCACGATATTACCGAGGAGATTGATTTTGTAAGAGATCCAGAGCTCAGAAAATTTAAAGTGGAGGCGCAGGGTTTTCAGGAAATTTATAATTTGGCTTGTCCGACCGCTCCCAAAGATTTTGCCAAATTTCCAATTGACACTGCCAAGGCTAATTCAGTAGGAGTGATAAATAGTTTGGAATGGGCAAAAAAATATAACGCCCGTTATTTATTGGCTTCCACTTCGGCTGTTTATGGACGCCCGCCGGAAGACGGCAGTTCAGTTAAAGAAAGTTATTATGGCTTATTGGATTATTTAGGACCGCGAGCTTGCTACAACGAAGGTAAGCGTTTTGCCGAAACTTTGGTTATTACTTATCGCGATACCTATCAATTAAATACCAGTATTGCTAGAATTTTTAGCACTTATGGACCAAAAATGCTTCAGCACAGTGGTCGACAGATTCCGGATTTTATTAGAGCGGCGGTTGATAACACCGAGATAAGTATTGCCGGCGACGAGCATTCAGTGCTGAGCTTTTGCTATGTCAAAGATATTGTTGAAGGATTAGTCGCTTTGATGGCTTCGGAGATTTCTGAACCGCTTAATTTAGGGAATGAACAATTCTATACTTTGACGGAGCTGGCTAAAAAAATAATTGCCATAACCAACTCAAGTTCCAGTATTGCTTATACTAATAAATACCAATATTCAACGCAGCCGGCTATCCCTGATATTTCCAAAGCTAAAGAAGATTTAAATTGGTTTCCTTTGGTTTCATTGGACAATGGTCTCAAAGAAGCGATTGATTATTATAAAGCCACTGCTTTTTTGCATAAACCTGGTTTCAGTGATAGGGAATAAATATATAGGCAGTTGATAAAAGAAAGAAGTTATGAAAATATTAGTAACCGGAGGAGCGGGATTTATCGGTTCTCATTTGGTAGATAGTTTAATAAAAAATGATCATCAGATTTTAGTAATTGATGACTTGAGTTTTGGTAAAAAGGAATACATAAATCCCAAAGCGGATTTTATTCAGCTAGATATCCGAGACAAGCAAGTGGAAAAAGTTTGGGCTGATTTTGCGCCCGAGGCAGTTTACCATTTGGCCGCGCAAAAAAATGTCCGCACCTCTTTGGAAAATCCTCGGCTTGATGCGGATATAAATATTCTAGGCGCTTTAAATGTGTTGCAGGCGTCTATAAAAGCTAAGGCCAAAAAATTTATTTTTGTTTCCAGTTGCGGTATTTATGGTGATGCCAAAATTTTGCCAACCGATGAGTTATCCTTGGAAAAACCATTGTCGCCATATATATTGAATAAATTAGTTTTTGAAAGGTATTTAAAAATAATTGCCGAGGGCAAAATAAATTGGTCAGCCACCCGTTTGGCCAATGTTTATGGGCCAAGGCAGGATCCTTATGGAGAAGCTGGTGTTATTTCTATATTTTTAAGTAACGCCATTGCCAATAAGCCGGTTTACATTTTTGGCGATGGACTGCAAACCAGAGATTTCATTTATGTGGCTGATGTGGTTGATGCTTTGCTCGGGTTATTGGATAAGGGCAAGGAGATTTATAATGTCGGCACCGGACAGGAAACTTCCATATTGGATTTGCTCAATAAAATAAAACAAATTTCTGCTCAAGATATAAAAATAGAAAATAAAGAGGCGATAGTTGGAGAAGTAAGACGTAGCGCTTTGGACAGTAGTAAAATAAAAAATGAAATAAATTGGCAGTCCAAATTTTCTTTGGCCAAAGGTTTAGAATTTACTTATAAGTGGTTTCATTCACAGAGTGGCCGCCTTGTGGGCGATGAAGAAGGAAAATAAATAATGAAAATTTTTGTAGTCATTCCAGCTTATAATGAAGAACAAAGAATCGGGCAGGTGTTAAAAGAACTGTCTGTTTTGCCGTATCAAGTGGTGGTAGTTGATGATGCTTCCACTGACAATACTTATAATATTGTCTGCTCTTATAAAGTAGATGTTTTGCGCCACCGGGTAAATAGAGATCAGGGCGCGGCTTTAGCTAGTGGTAATGCCTATGCTTTAAGCCAAGGGGCGGATATCATAGTTCATTTTGACGCTGACGGACAATTTTTGGCCAAGGAAATAGTCGATATAATAAAGCCGATAATTAGCGAAGGTTGTGATATAGTTTTTGGCTCTAGATTTTTAGGCAAAAAATCAAACTTGCCTTTTTTTAAAGAAAAAATTATTTTTCCGCTGGCCAGAATTTTTAACAAAGTTTTTTTAGGAGTAAGTCTTAGTGATCCGCAGAGCGGTTTTCGGGCCATGACCAGAGCAACGGCTCAAAAAATAGTAATTGAGCAGGACGGCAAAGCCCATTGCAGTGAGATTATGGCTAAGGCCTATGAGTATAAATTAAAAATAAAAGAAGTGCCTATTAGAGTAATTTATCATAATGAATTTGGTCAAGGCATGAGTGGCGCTTTAAAAATTTTAAAAGATTTATTATTTTCTAAAATACTCAAATGATTTATTTGCAAATTTTAGTTAGCATTTTTGTTTTTTTCACCTTAAGCCGGCTTTTTGTCCAAAAGCATAAAAATAAAATTTCTTGGTTAGGGTTATTTTTTTGGTCATTATTATGGCTCTTAGTGCTAGTTGTATTTTGGCAACCAGATATTACCTCTTATCTAGCCAGTGTTTTAGGCATTGGTCGAGGCGCTGATCTAGTGCTATATTTATCAGTTATTTTGCTTTTTTATTTGCTGTTTAGGATTTTTGTCCGCTTAAATCGTATTGAATCGGATATTAGCAAATTAGTAAGAGATGAGGCCATAAAAAATGTCCGAAAAAGATAAAATAGTTATTATTATCGCTAGCTACAATGGCAATAAATATTGGCCGTCTTTGATGTCGCTTTTAATTAAAGAGAAATATAGCCAATTTGATTTGGAAGTTTTAGTTGTTGATAATAATTCTAGTGACGGCTCAGCTGATTTTTTGGAAAAAAATTATCCGCAAGTGAAAGTCATTCGTAATTCTATTAATACTGGCTTTGTTGGCGCTAATAATATCGGCTATCAATATGCTAAAAAAATTGGCGCTAAATATATTTACCTTTTAAATCAAGACACCGAAGTCAGTCCGGATTTTTTGCTACCACTTTATGAATTTGCCCAAAAAAATAGCCACTTTGGTTCATTGCAATCCAAACTTAGATTATGGCCTGATAAGGACAAGCTAAATACTATTGGTAATGCCATTCATTTTTTGGGTTTTGGTTATGGTGTTGGTCTTGGCGTCGTAGATAAAAATGACCAAAAAATAAAAAAAATAAATTGTGCTTCGGGCGCTGGCGAGTTCTTGTCCATGGAGGCCTTAGAAGAAAAAGGTGGATTGTTTGACGAAAACATGTTTATGTATTTGGAAGATTTGGATTTGGGCTGGCAATTATCTTTGCTCGGCCGAGATAATTATTTTATTCCGGAAAGCATAATTTATCATAAATATGAATTC
>JAUYFP010000071.1 GCA_030690875.1 bacterium
TAATTAACTAGTTATTTTGGTTGCGGTCATTTGGGGGCAATTTTTATAGAGCGTTTTGTGAAGAGCTGGGTGGTTTTTTTAAAAAAAGAGAAGCCGCCCGCATATAAAAACACGAACGGCCTCAAGCGAGGATGTGCAGGAGGCACTACTGAATCATTGCCTCGATCGCCTCCATCGCAGTTTGAGCTTTCTCACCAAGGATCGTGTCCTCGGGGAGAGAAGCAGCATCCTTAGGATCTGTGATGCCTTGCTCCTCCATGATAGCAGTACCGGCTTCACGCATCAGTTGCCTTATTCTCTCCGCGCCTTCTTCTGTCATGCCGAACACAGCGAAAGAGTAAAGGACATCGAGATGCAATTTTTTTAAGTCTCCAAACGTAGCCATTATCAGCTCCTTTGTGTTAAAGGACTGGAAAAAATAGGACAAAGTCCTATGGTGAATTAACCTTATATCATAATATATATCTAATATTTTGTCAATGTTTTGTGCTAATGTCTAAACACATTTGGCACTTTTTAATATTTTTAGTATAATATAATTATCTTAAATAATTAACTAAAAAATATATGTCTGAGGAATTATTTAACAACAAACTTAGTTGGAAAAGTCCAGCCATTGCGCTCAAAATACTGGTTTTATTAATTTTGGCCGTGATTATTTTGGGAGCAATTTTTAGAGAGCGTTTTGTCACTCCACCAATCTGGCAGGTGTCAGTAGTTGGTAGAGGAGAAATAGTTTATACGCCTGACATTGCTAAAATAAATATCGGCGTTCAGGTGGACAAGGCTTATGCCGCTGATGTGGCTTTGAAGCGTCTAAATGAAACAGCGGACAAAATAATAGCCGCTATCAGCCAGTTGGGCATAGCCAAAGAAGACATTCAAACCCAGAATTATTCTTTGTATCCGGAGTATAATTATGTGGAAAACAATTCTATTTTGGCAGGGTATAGCGCTAATCAGCAATTGATAATTACCGTAAGAAATATTTCCGAATCAGCGGATTTAGTCAGCAAAGTAATTGCCGCGGCCACATCTTCGGGCGCCAACCAAATCAATAATGTCAGTTTTGAATCTTCCAATATTGAAAATCTAAAACAAGAAGCCAGAGTCAAGGCCATAAGTGACGCCAAAAGCAAAGCCAATGAATTGGCTGTGGCCGCTAGCGTAAAATTGGGCAAGACAATTGGCTGGTGGGAAAACTTTATTCAATCACCTGATGTTTATAGTTATTATGATGGCAAGGGAGCCGGTGGCGCTGTGGGCATTGGTGGTGGACAAGCCAATGTTCCTAGTGGAGCTTATACTTTGATAGTTGATATGAATTTGAGTTATCAGGTTAAGTAAATAAAAAACCGCTGGCTTTATAACCCCTCCATCCTCCCCTTGACAGGGGAGATTTATTAAGTCCCCCTGTCAAGGGGGATTTAGGGGCTTGGAGAGAATGGATTGAGCCAGCGGTTTTTTATAAATTCTATCCTCTATAAGTATTTCTAAATTTCATTTTTTTGCTTTTAAAAAAGTTTTGACAAAACTTTTTAGCTCTTGGGGCATTGAATGTTTTGCAACTGAATATGTCAATAAAGACCCGGTTATATATTTCATCGCAGTGCACTGTGATATTTGAGGTGTATATTAGCTGTACAGCTGAGTTTCCCTCTAATTCGCCATCGCCAAATCTTTTTACTATTGGTTTCCCATAAGGAACCATTTTGATCTCTTTGCATAGCGCTAGACAGAATTTACCCAATTCTTTTTTATGAGTAAGCGCATAGCGGTCGCAGTCGTAGAGATCAATGGACAGAAGCTGCCCCCAAATTTTTTTCTTCATCTCTTTTACATAAAGTATTTATTTTATTATAATGACAATCATTATATCAGAGAATTTTTAGGATATCAATACTTTTTGGGTTTTTTGTGGGTATCTTTTTAATAATGAATATGCAAAAGACAGAGCTATTAGAATATTTGAGGTCGCTGGACTTGGCAAAAAATATTGTCCAAGCTTTTGCCAATGTGGAGAGAAAAGATTTTGTGCCAACCAAATATCAGCCAGATGCTTATGATAATTCAGCTTTGCCAATTGGCTATGCTCAGACAATTTCTCAGCCCTACACCATTGCTTTTATGTTAAGTTTATTGGATATTTCTGACAATCAGAAGATTTTGGAAATTGGCTCTGGCTCGGGTTATGTTTTGGCTTTACTTGCTCAAATAGCCAAAAACGCTAGAATTTTTGGCACAGAAAGAATCAAAGAATTGGCTGATAGTTCGAGATTGGTTTTAGCTAAATATAAAAATATTAAAGTGATGCATACTCCGAGTGATTTGGGCTTGCTAACTGAGGCGCCCTTTGACAGGATACTAGTTAGCGCGGCGGCCAAAAAATTGGAAAATGGCATTTTGTCCCAGCTGGCTGACGATGGCATTTTGGTCTGCCCGATAAAAGATTCTATTGTCCGAGTTCAAAAAATTAATGGGCAAATAAAAAAAGAGGAGTATTTTGGATTTGCTTTTGTGCCACTGATAACAAAATAGAGGCCATTATTAATTTTGATTTTGGGTTATTAGTAATAATTCGGCTTATTATCTTCTGGCTCACATAATAAGTTATAGTTGATTGTTATTTCTTCTCCTTCTTTTATATGCTTAGCAGCATACCATTTATAATCTTTGTCTGGGTAGGCGTTGGATTTTTTAGAATGATTCAAATACCACCCAACATGCATTTGTCCAAAGTCTTTTGGACAAATTAGTTTGTCACCTCTATCCATACAGTAGTTTCTAAAGAGCTTTGGTACTTCATCTTTTTTTCTAAGTAAAGATCTGAGATTTAAAGTTTCATTATCCCCAAACAATCTAAGGTGAGTATTTTTTTTAATATCATGGGCGGCAAATACTCCAAGACCATGTTCAGATGGTTTAAGGATGAATGAAAATTCTGTTGTTTTATTTTCCATGTAATTATTATAGTTCTAGACTATTAATAAAGTCAAATAAATAAAATAAAAAATCAGAGCTATGCTCTTGACTAAGCTCTTTGTATAATATAAACTATTTCGAAGTTCGGTAGGTGGGCGGATTTATCCGTCCTATATGTTCTAGTCCTTTCTCAAGGAGGCTTAAAATGGCTAAGCAAAAGGTCAAAAGCTTGCATATTCCGGTAACGGAAGATGATTTGAAGCGTCTGGACGATATTAGGGAACAAGTTAGCGCATCATCTCGCTCTGAAGTCGTCAGAAAAGCTATTAAGCTCTATAATTTGGTTTATGCCTATTATCAAGACGGTTATACAATCGAGTTTCGCAAAGATGGTAAAAGTGTTAGCATTATCATAATGTGACGTCGTTGCCTTTTACAGGGGAGTTGCTCATCATGGCTCTCCTGTTTTTTTAAAATGTAAAATTTTAATTTGACACTATTTAAGGTTGGAGTATAATTAAACTCCCGGAAACGAGGTGGGAATACCCCGTTCTTTTTTTACTCAAAAAGGAGGAGAGAGATGAATCAGTTATCTTTCGCCAAGCGAGTTCTCTGTTGCTCTGGATGCAACAGAGCTCTTGCCTCCCCTAGTGTTGGATGTAGTAGTTGTGGATATTCTTCATCCATCCATGCTACGTATTTCCAGTCTCATTGCCCCGATTGTCATTGCGAGCTTAGTTGGCGCAAAGACAATGGACAACAGATTAAAGAGTGGCCTTTGCAATGTTCAGATTGCGGGCAGCTTTTTGATCGGTTTTGGTAGAGACCCTAGAGCCGACTACGGTCGGCTCTAATTCTGGGTAGATAAAAAGGCAATCACGCTGGACTGATATTTTTGAAGAAAAGTTTTAAAATTATTTTTTTGCTATTATATATAGACTAATATATAATGTAATTATATGAATTTTGATAAGCCCATAATTAATATACTGGAAAGGAAATATACGCAAAAAAGGATTGATGCACTGAAGGAGATTGAAACTCCCGAAGAGTTGTTTGCTTTTATGCGGGATAATATAAAGTATGGTTTCGTGGGTAAAGAGGGTGGGAAAATATATTCTCCAGAATATGAAGGTTGGGGCGAGGGAGAACAACCAGAACAAGAACTGCAAAGCCCAGAAGAGCTTTTAGAGAGTCTCCATGGAACTTGTTGGGAACAGACCGAATTTGCTAGACAATGGTTTAGTAAAAATAATTTTGATTTTAAAACTTTTATTTTAATCTCCGGATCAGAGATTAGTCAAAAGAATCCAGCTCACACATTTTTGGCTTTTAGTAAAGGTGATAAATGGTATTGGTTTGAAAATAGTCTTGATGAATACAATGGTGTGCATGAATTTGATAGTTTAGATAGTTTGATAGAAGATGTAAAAAGTAAAATTATCAATAATGCTATTG
>JAUYFP010000072.1 GCA_030690875.1 bacterium
GTGCCGGTTTTGTCAAAAACAATGGTATCTATTTTATGCGCTGTTTCCAAACTCTGGGAATCTTTTATCAAAATACCATTAGCCGCTCCTTTACCCGAGGAAACCATTATAGCTGTCGGCGTGGCTAGACCCAAGGCGCAAGGGCAGGCAATGACTATGACTGCGACAGCATTTATCAAACTAATTTCCAAGCTGGCGTTTAATACCAGTAGCCAAAACAAAAAAGTAATTATTGATATAGCCAAAACAATTGGCACAAAAATTCCCGAAACCTTATCAGCCAGTTTTTGAATAGGCGCTTTTGAGGCCTGAGCATTGGCCACCAATTTTATAATCTGTGCCAAGACAGTATCATTGCCAATTTTATTTACCCGGATTTTTAAGAGCCCAAAGTTGTTGATAGTGGCGCCATAAACAAAATCACCCGGCTTTTTTTCTACCGGTATACTCTCGCCCGTTATCATTGACTGGTCGATTGCACTTTCTCCCTCAATAATCTCTCCATCTAAGGGAATTTTTTCTCCCGGCTTTACCAAAAGCAGATCACCAATTTTTATTTCGGCAATATCTTTTTTTATTTCTTGACCATTAATTAACACCACAGCTTTTTTGACACCTAAGGACAATAATTGCTTAATGGCCAGCGAAGCTCGGCCTTTGCTTTTTTCCTCCAAATATTTTCCCAACAAAATCAAAGTTATGATTATAGCCGCTGTTTCAAAATAAACTTGTTGCTCGGTCAAAACCGCATACAAACTATAAAAATAAGCGGCCAAAGTGCCAATAGATATCAAGGTGTCCATGTTGGCTTGAAATCTTTTTAGCTGTATGAACATGCCTTGATGAAACTGAAATCCAAAAACAAAAACTACGATAAAAGTAAAAATAATCATCACTAGCATCGTCAAATCCTCGCCGATAATTTCGCCCATATCAAAAAACATTGAAAACAAAAGGGGCAGAGTAAAAATAGCCGCTAAAATAAATTTTCTATAACTCTTTCTAACTAATAATAAATCATCTTGAGATTCATTTTCCTGTAAAATTCTGTAAGCGCCAACTTTTTTTATGGCTCGTTCAATTTCCGCCAAATCTATCTTGGTCTTATCAAATTCAATTTGCGCGGAATTGTTGGCGTAGTTGACGCTGGCATTTTTGACGCCCGCTTGGCTCTTGATGCTTTTTTCAATATTTACAGCGCAAGAAGCGCAATGCATACCAGCTATTTTTATATTTATATTTTCCATAGTATTTATAAAAAATTATTCGACAATAAATTTACCCCGCACCATGCCCATAGAACAGCTAAAATTTATAGTCCCAGCTTTCTCGGGCGTAAATTCAATAATATTTTCTCCCGGAGATAAAGTGCGTCTAATATTTAAAGACGGCACAATAATATCCCTAGTGCAACCGGATACTTGCTGGCCGTCTATCACCCATTTGACCGGCACGCCTCTTTGCAATTTAAAGACGCTGGGATTATAACCGCTATAATCAACAGCCATATTGACCACTTGCGCGTTGGCGCTACTTATAACATTACCCATTTTATTTTCGGCCAAAAAATTAATATCTATGCCTCTGATGGCCAAACCAGAAGACAAAGTATAAAAAGCAAAAAATAAAACCATCAGCCCAATCGCTTTTTGAACAACCACAGTTTTCATATTTTTAAAACGAGTAGTGGCTACTCCCAAACCAAATAAAACCGGCATAGTGCCTAGGGCAAAAATAAATAAGGTCATAGCTCCGGTCAAAAAACTGCCCGAAGACATGGCAAAAAGCTGCATGCTCTGAGTAAAACCGCAAGGCAAAAAGAAACTAAGCGCTCCTAGGGCCAGTGGCGCCATAGCGTGCTCTGACTCTTGCAGTTTATTCCAGACGCTCAGGCTTTTTTTAGGCATTCTAATTCCCAGAGCGCTAATAGAAGACACAAAGCCCAAAATATTTAGCGCTAGCCAGAGTAGCACTAAGGCAATAAAAATAGTAAAGGCGCTAATAAATGCGTCTGATACTTTAAACCAAGAGCCAATAATTCCCAATACTCCACCTAGCAAAAAAAATGTTGTTAAACGCCCTAAATGAAATAATAAATGCGGTTTCAAATTCTTTTGGTAAAAATTGCCAGAAGCGTTATATTTGCTGGCAAAAGACATAACCACGGCACCGACCACCATCAGGCAAGTTGACAGCGATGCCACAATGCCAATGATAAACGCCGCGCCATAGTTTACATTGCTGACATCAACACTGAACCAGCCCAAAAGCCCGATCCACTTTAAATACTTATAAATCAAATAAATACCTAAGACCAACAAAATAGAATAAAACCACTGCTCGGCCCTAACTTTTGATCTCTGATTTTTTATCGGCGTGAGCGAAGCCTCATAACCAACCGATTTTATCCTCGCTTCAATATCCTGCCAAGGAAACTCCTCGCAGTTACAAGCTACTTGAGCCGAACCTTTGCGGTGGCTGATTTTTATGTCCTCAATGCCATTAATTTTTTTTAAAGAATCACTAATAAGCACTTCGCAAGAAGCGCAATGCATACCCGATATATAAACTACTCGATTGTGTTTGCTAGCCATATATAAATATTATTTATTAGATAATTTATTAAGTTGTAAAATTTCTTCAATCATCTGCTTTTGTTTGCTGGCATTGTTGGAATTCATCACTGATTTAAAACAGCTGTTTAAATGATGCTCCAATAAATTCTGATTGATTGAGCGCAAAAAGCCAATAACTGCCAAATTCTGTTGCATAATATCTATGCAATATCGCCCTTCTTCTTTCATAGTTATTATTTTGCTAATTAAGCTCTGAGCTTTTTTTAAGCTAATAAGCGTTTTGTCGGCTGATTTTTTTCCGCTAGTCATAATTTTAAATAAATAATAGTTATTATACCTACACCTATGGTATAGGTATATAGTACTATCCCCTATAATTTATGTCAAGAATTACGAATACCCCAATGCCAAGCATTGGGGTTTGTTTATTTATTTACTAAGACCCCACCTGCCTCGTCCCGCCCTCCGTAGTCCTGAGCGTAGCGAAGGACGAAGGAGGGTCAAGTCAAACTAGCTCTTCGCGACCCCGTTTTTCGCGAAAGTCAGGATAAAAGGCCGAGGCAATACAAAAACTCCTTGGTAATTTTCATCACCCAAAAGGAGTTTTATTATCTACCAACAATTACAAATCTTTGACTTCGCTTCTGCTTCCATCGGAATTATACTTATAAGTAACGCCGTCTAGTTCATCTAAGGTCAGCTTATGCGAGCCGTCACAATAGGGCTGACGGTTTTATTTACTATGCTTTTTCTTGGCCTTGGCTTCAAGCATAACTCTTTTTACTTCCAGTCTTTTTTTGGTTTTCTTGGAAGACGATTTTTGTTTTCTACCAGCCGCGTGTTGTCTTTTTGCCATATTCGTATTATTTATTTTTAAACTTATTAAATACTTGCTTCATTATACCAAAAAACCGCCTTTTGACAAATCAGGCGGTTTTTGAAAATTATTTTATTGAGCTCTATTGTCAAAAATATCATAATTGAGCTTGGCTACTGGATTTATTCCCTCCATTTTCATCAATCCTGTAAGAGGATGATTTATGCCTTCTCCTTCTCCACTAATCATCCTAAAATAATAAGCTTCTAAGATTGGTAATGGAGTCAAGGCATCCAAATATCTTTGCAGTTCAGTGGCTTGAAATTCTTCACTATAAGGATCAAACCTAGTATCATTTTCATTCGGTCCGCCAAACTCAGTCACTATAACTGGCTTATTGTTTACATTAAAATTGCTCTGCAAAGCCGTCATGTATTCATCCCAATTTTCCGGATCATCATAAAAATGAACATCAACCATATCATATTTAGCATTGGCAAAAACATAAGCCACTTTTTCATTTTTAGCTATTACATCATTTGATCTACACCAAGTCGTTCTTTGTTTGTCAGACACTAATTGACCATCATTATAAAATTCATTTATCAAATTAAGCTTGCAAGCGGCTACATAAATCAAAGGCCATTTGGTGATAGAACCCAATGACACTTTGGTGTCGGGAGAGTATTTTTTAACAGTATCATAAAGTATATTGGCATATTTTACATAGTCCTGAGCTGTGCCGATAAAATGAAGATTTGAGTCCCATTCATTGCTGAATTCTATCTTATCAATTTTTCCCGGATATCTTTGTACTATGGCTTGTATATACTTAGCAAAATCATCTTCATATTCCGGCTTAAACACACAAGAATCTTGATTAGCTAAATCTACCCGACAATACCAACTAATAGAACCATTCACAATACCAACTGGCTTGATAATAAAAATAATATCTTTATCAGCGGCCGAAAGACTATTTACTCTCATGTCCAGACCCGCCCAAATATATTCTCCAGACACTGGTTCCCTAAGAATCCAATTTTCCCAAATTTTGGTTTTATTTATACCTAAATCATTCATTACCGATATAGAAAAATCTGTTTCTGCTCGCGTTCTCATATTAACATCTAAACCAAACTCCAATTCATTAGTTGGCGCGCTGACTGCTGCGCATTCCGGCACCCACTGATTGCACCAAGTCTGGTTTTGATTATTAGCCCCATAAATAACAACATCATTTATATCGTGAACACCATCGTCATTAGCATCAAAGGTGCCTAAACAAGCAGAAAATAATTCAGCGTCCGCCAAATTATATAAACCATCGTTGTTATGATCACAAGTCTGCTGAATCATGGTATTGCCACCAGCAATAGTACATTCAGGTAAAAACTTAGTACACCAACTCGTATTATTTTTATTAGCTGAATAAAGACCAATATCCGTTAAACTATGAACACCATCATTATTGGCGTCAAAGGTATTTTTACAACCAAGAAAAAGACCAACATCTACTAAATTATATAAACCATCGCCATTGTGGTCGCAAGTGCCTGTGTCTATATTCGCCTTAGTGATGGTCGTTGGCAAAGATACTTGTTTACTAGTGTCTTTTGGCTTATTCAAAGCTTTTTCCCCAAAGCTCATGTTGAATATATTAATAGCAAAAACCGAACCCAAAATAAGGCTGGAAACCATCAAAAGACTCAAAGCCAACTTCTGCTGGACGACCATTTTTGTCTTAATGACTATTTTCTTTTTTTCATTTTTGTTATCCATATTTTTTTGTTTAATCATATTTTTTTGTTTAATTTTTATTTATAATTATGATATTCTTTTAAGACCGCTTTTAAGTCGCTGACTTTTACCTTAACAATTTTATCTGATTCTACATTATTTAATCTTACCTGGGCGCAAACTTCATCCAAAATATCTATAGCTTTATCGGGAAATGAACGGTCTTTTATCTTAAGACCACCATGAACTATTTGCTTGATAATATCGTCGCTGACAGAAACTTTATGATAGTCCTCATAATTTTTTTTCAGCGCTTTTAGCATTTCAATAGTACTAACCATATTTGGTTCTTCTATGAGATAGGCCTCAAATCGCCTGGTTAGAGTCTTGTCAGGTTCAATATATTTTCGATATTCCTCAACCGTAGTGGTGCCGATCATTTGCAAATCTCCTCTAGCTAAAGGCGCTTTGATAATATCATCGGCGTCCACCGCACCCTCAGCGCCACCAGCTTGAACTATGGTGTGCACTTCGTCGATAAAAACTATAATGCGCTTGTTCATGGCAATAATGCCACCGAGCAAATCCTTAAACCTTTGCTCAAAAGCGCCCCGATACTTGGTGCCCGCCAAAATAGAAGAAATATCAATTTTTAAAACTATTTTATCAGCCAAATTTTTTGGCACCAAACCTTTGGCTATGGCTATGGCCAGTCCCTCCACAATAGAGGTTTTGCCAATGCCCGCTTTGCCAAAAATAATAATATTATTTTTTCGACGGCGAGACAAAACCTGAATGACTTTTCTTATTTCTTTGTCTCTACCCACTACTGGATCAAGTTTTCCTTCTCTAGCCAAAGCCGTCAGATCGATAGAAAAATTATTTACAAAACTAACAATATTAGTCTTCTTATTTTTAGAGTTAGCTCGGCCGCTAAATAAATAAAATGTGGACAAGAGCATGGCCAGCAAGCTAAAAATCAGTGAGTAATCTAGTTCCATAAATATTGTTTTAGCAATGTCTATATTATAGCAAAAAACTACCCTTTTGTAGATAGTCTTTTGCTTTTTATAAATAAATTAGTCTATTTTGACTATTAAAATTATAATTCAATAAATTCTTGAGTTTGAAAATTATACTTGTAAATCAAAGTATTCTTATCGCTTAAAGAAAAATTATCCGCCACTATCATTAGAGAATTATCACTTGTATTATAGCTGCAATTAAAATAGCCAGGCATTCCATCAAAAATAGCTAAACCATCATCACTAGCGACAAGCTCAAAATTTGGAACAGAGTATATTTTTATATAATCTTCGCCTGAAAAATCATTACGAGAACAGGCATAAAAATAATCCTCTTTATAGGTAAATCCATTCATAGTCATAGATCCCAAACTTAGTAGTTCCTGGTTATTATATACATCATAAACTTTTCCTATAACCCATTCCCAACCAACCGCTTTATAAGTCAGATACTTACCAGAATTAGAAAATTCTGGCTCAATAAAAGAAAAAGACTTGGCTATATTTTTTACTGGATCACTGGATGCTTTTTCTATAATTGTCTCCACACCATCTTTATCTAAAATTATATAGTTTTCCTCATTGTAATCCTTAAGTGTGTATACTGTATTAGTCTTAAAAGATACCTCAACATCAATACTGTCTTCGACATTTTCTACCTGGCCTTCTGCTATATTTTTAGATGGAATGATAAATATACTATCTTTATAATTCAACTCCTGCCATATGAAAGTTCCCATAATAAATATGGAACCAATTATAGCCGTAATAAATATAGCCACAATGACATCAGAAAATCCTTTTTGATTTTTAAATAATTTCATAATTTTAGTTTAATCTTTAAACATTA
>JAUYFP010000094.1 GCA_030690875.1 bacterium
TAATATAAAAATATACTTAATATCGGAAAATAGTTTTAATATTGGTTTTTCCATTTACGAAAAAATACCTCAAATAATACAGATGGAAGGCGTAAATATTAGTGGCGATGATTTGAAACGCTTTGAAAATGAACTGAGCACTTTTGAAAAAATAAACGAAACGATTAAGAAAACCAGCTTAACTGAAACCGTCACCATTCTCATTGCCGCTGGACTGCAATTTAGAGCTTCAGACATTCATATTGAAGCTGAAGAAAATGATGTGAAAGTAAGGCTGAGAATAGATGGCCTGCTCCATGATGTGGCAATATTGTCAAAAGATACTTGGCCAAAGATAAACTCCCGCATAAAATTACTAGCTGGGTTAAAAATAAACATCAACGATAAACCACAGGACGGCCGTTTTACCATCAACCTGAGTAATGACAAAATTGATGTCAGAATTTCAACTATACCATCAACCTTCGGTGAAAGCATTGTTATGAGATTGCTTCGCGCTTCATCAGTCGGACTGGCTTTTGACAGCTTAGGTTTGAGAGGCAAGGCCTATAACGACCTAAAAAATGAAATGACTAAACCAAATGGCATGATACTTTCTACCGGACCGACTGGCTCAGGTAAAACCACCAGTCTCTATGCCATTCTGAATTCCCTTAATCAGCCTGATACAAAAATAATCACCTTAGAAGACCCAGTTGAATATAAACTACAAGGCATAGTGCAGAGCCAAGTGGAAAACACTGATAGTTTTTCTAGTGCTGGAGAGGGAAATGTTTTGGGGCGCAAAAAAAATATTTATACTTTTGCCCGCGGACTAAAAGCAATCTTACGCCAAGATCCAGACATAGTGATGGTCGGTGAAATCCGCGATTTGGAAACAGCCGAAACAGCTATTAATGCCGCCTTAACCGGACATCTAATGCTCTCCACTATTCATACTAATTCAGCAGCCGCCACCATACCCCGTCTATTGGCTATGGGTGTCAAACCATTTTTGTTAGCGCCAGCGCTTAATGCCCTAATGGGCCAGAGATTAGTAAGAAAATTGTGCGAATACTGCAAAATTGAAGATACAGAAATAGATAATACCACCATGACCATTATTCTGAATGCTCTTAATACCATTAAACCTGAATCAGGTTATCGACCAGATTTAAACAACTTAAAATTCTATAAATCAACTGGTTGTGACAAATGCCAAAACATAGGTTATAAAGGCAGAATTGGTATATTTGAAATTCTCTTAATGAATCAAAAAATAGAAAAATTAATTCTTGCTGATCAGGCCTCAGAATATGAAATAGAAAAAATAGCTGTTGCCGACGGCATGATAAACTTATTTCAAGATGGTTTACTTAAAGCATTAGACGGCATTACTTCAATTTCGGAAATAATGGCCAGAGTAAAAGACTAAAATATAAAATCCCTCTCTTCGGCCGAAGAGAGGGATTTTTTAATTACTTTATATTTTTTTTCTGGCCTCAGTTAATTTTTTCTTAGTATCCTCAATAATTTTTGCTGGAGCATTCTGCAAAAATTTATCATCAGCTAATTTTTGCTCCAATAATTCTATATAATTAGCAATGTCCTGCTTTTCCTTGACGCTTGTTTCTTTTTTTAAATTTATCCAAACCTGACTGCTATTTATAGCAATCGGTTCAAGCGCGATTTTCTTATCCAACAAATTAACTCTGGATAGTTTAGCGGCCAAAGCCAAATAATTATTATCTAAAATTTTGCTCTCAATATAACAGTCGGGAAAATCATTGGGAGCAATTTTATTTTCCGCTTTCAAATTCCTAATAGCTGTCACCAATTCCCTAAGTTCAGCAAAATCACTTATTACTGCATCATCAAATTTGACTGAGGTCGGCCAATTTTGGACCATCAGCAAGCTGTCACGAGAAAACTCTTGCCAAATTAGTTCCGTAATATAAGGCGTAAAAGGATGGGAAATTATTATCAGTCTTTGCAATATATAAAGCAAGATATCGTCTTTGTTGCCTTCAATTTTAGAAATTTCCAAATACCAATCAGCCAGCTTGTTCCAGCTAAAATCATAAATTTTCTCGCCAGCACCGGAAAAATTAAATTTATCCAAATCAGCTGTTACTTGCTCAATTAATTTATTGAGCTCGGCCAAAATCCAACGGTCAGCCAAAGTCTTAGACGATGGTTGTTTATCAATTATTTTTACCTCACTAACAGCGATAAAAATATAGCGAGAAATATTCCAGAGCTTGTTGACAAAATTACGATAGCCGGCGATTTTCTCTTCATATAAGCGCAAATCCGCTCCCGGAGCCGAGCCGATTATCAGCGACAAACGCAAAGCGTCAGTACCAAATTTTTCAATCATTTCAATCGGATCAATGCCATTACCCAGCGATTTGGACATTTTCAGGCCTTCTTTATCCCTGACAATGCCATGCAAATAAACCGTTTCGAAGGGCTTTTGTCCCAAAATATATTCAGTCATCAGTATCATTCTGGCCACCCAGAAAAAAATAATATCATAACCAGTCTCCATAACAGCAGTGGGGTGAAAATTTTTCAAATCAGCTGTTTTTGCTGGCCAACCAAGCGTGGAAAAAGTCCAAAGCGATGACGAAAACCAAGTATCCAAAGTATCTTCGTCTTGGCGGAGTTTTTGACCATTGGCCTTAGTCAGAGCTTCTTGCTCATCGTGAGCCACTATAATTTTTCCCTCTTGATCATACCAAACCGGAATTCTGTGCCCCCACCAAATTTGTCGCGATATGCACCAATCATGAAGATTTTCCAGCCAATTAAAATATACCTTAGCAAATCGCTCTGGCAAAATTTTGATATCGCCACTTTTAACAGCCTCAATAGCCAATTCTTTTAATGTCTTATTTTTGCCCGGTATTTTTTTATCAACCGCCACAAACCATTGCTCCGAGGGCAAGGGTTCTACCGGAGTTTCACAGCGATAGCAAACCGATAAATTATTTTTAAAATCCTCTATTTTTTCTATTTGTCCAGTCAGCTCTAAATCTTTAACAAAAGCCTCTCGAGCTTCTAATACTTTCAGTCCTTGATATTTACCACCGCTGGTTAATAATTTACCCGTTTCGTCTATGAGCTTAATAATTTTCAAATTATATTTTTTGGCAAATTCATAATCAATGGCGCTATGAGCCGGCGTAACGCCAATAACGCCACTGCCAAAGTCTTTGTCTACTGCCTTGTCAGCAAAAACTTTTACTTTTATTTTATGGCCAGCTAAATCAATCTCTAATTCCTGACCAATGTATTTTTTATATCGCTCATCATCAGTATTGACGGCTACGCCAGTGTCAGCCAGCTTGGTTTCCGGCCGAGTAGTGGCCACGACAAATGGCCCGTACTTTATATAATATAATTTGGCGTCTTGCTCTTGGTAGCTAACTTCATCATCAGCCAAAGTGGACTGACATCTTGGACACCAATTAACAATGCGATTGCCCCGATAAATCAAGCCGTCATTATACATTTTTATAAAGGCCTCGTTGACTGCCCGAGAAAGTCCCTCATCAAAAGTATATCTTTCTCTGGACCAATCACAACTGGAACCCATTCTTCTTATTTGTTCATGAATAGTGCCTTGCGACTGAATAACAAAATCCTTGACTCTGGTCAAAAAATTTTCTCGCCCCAAAGCTTGCCTGCTTGTGCCTTCCTGGGCCAATATTTTTTCTACTTTATTTTGGGTGGCAATGGCGGCATGGTCAGTGCCTGGAAGCCAAAGGGTTTTACGGCCTTTGAGCCGCTGATAACGAATCATCAAATCCTCATAAGCCAAACCAGCGGCATGGCCTAAATGAAGAGTGCCAGTGGCATTGGGCGGTGGCATGGAAATGACATAGGGCTGGCCAGCAGTATTTAAATTATCCGGATTAAAAAAGCCGGACTTTAGCCAAGCAGAATAAATGTCTTTTTCATATTTGCTTGGCTCATAAGCTTTGGCTAGTGCT
This sequence comes from bacterium, assembly GCA_030690875.1. Lineage (GTDB taxonomy): Bacteria > Patescibacteriota > Patescibacteriia > UBA1558 > GWA2-36-10 > STD1-117. Next base: position 3,978 of record JAUYFP010000094.1, read on the forward strand.
TCTATTTTATCATTTCTGTCCATAACTGTATTAAGAAATTTTTATGCTTCTTTTATCCTTATCTACGATTTTAATATCAACAAAAATAGTATTTTTTGGCAAATTTACAATTTTGTCCGCCCATTCAAGCGCTACTATTATATTATCATAGTTTAGATAATCCCCTAAACCAATATCAAAAAGATCTTCCTGCCCCCGCAAGCGATAGCAATCAACATGCACAAATTTGTTAATACCTTTATAATTGATATTATAAACTTTCAGCAAAACAAAAGTCGGACTCGTAATGTTTTCTTTTATGCCCAAGGCCTTAGCCAACGCTTTGACAAAGGCAGTTTTGCCAGAACCCAAATTACCGGTCAAGGCAATTGTTTCTCCACCTTTTAAGGACTCAGCTAAAGTTTGAGCAACTTTGTCCGTGTCTTTTAAATTTTTTACTATATATTCTTTCACCCCGTTAGAAATTTACTATGTTAATTAAATAAAATTTTCGTGAAATTATTTACTAAGTTTATTTTTAAATTAAACCGTTAATTTATATATTATACCTTATCATCGCAACCAGCTTTTGTGAATTTCTAACGGGGTGAACCCCATTCATAAATTTACTATGTTAATTATTTCTGCGAGCTGACTAAGCAAAGAGTGGCTACGCAAAGCGTCCAAACGATTTGCTTGATCAGCGAGCAGTAAAATTATAAATTAGATTTTTCTTTAAATTTTTAGATTGTCGCGTCCTTCGACTACGCTCAGGACTCACAATGACAAGCCAAAACTATTTTACTAATATTATACAATAAGCTACGAATTATAACAAAACTTATTTGCTTAGATGCCAATTAGAATTAACAGCCAAAGAAAATATTTTTTCTTTTTTTAAAACAAGCGCCTGTTTTGATTTTAATTTGTAATAAGCGGCCACAGCAATCATGGCGGCGTTGTCCCCAGTGTATTTTATATCTGGATAAAAAAACGGCAACTTAATTTTTTTGGCGCTTTCGGCCAAAGATTTTTGCAATTCCAAATTAGCCGAGACCCCGCCGGCAAGCATAATAGATTTAACGCCAAATTTTTCAGCAGCTAGAATAGTCTTTTTAGTTAAAACCTCAATCACTGCCGCCTGAAAAGAAGCGCAAATGTCTTTTATGTCCGGCTGATTTATTTTTTGCTTTTTTTCCAAAGCGTAAAGCACGGCTGTTTTGAGCCCAGCAAAAGAAAAATCAAAATTATTCTTGCTAATCATTG
>JAUYFP010000096.1 GCA_030690875.1 bacterium
TGGGCGATTTATTGTTTGGTTTTGGGCACAGTGCTTATTGCGACTATATCCACTCGTCATAGCGTTTGGCAGGAAATTAGAAATAAATTAAATATAAAATTCAACAAAAAATGGCATAGTCTGCTTTTTAGCATTTTAGCGGCTCTATTTTTTGCTTTATTTTGGGTAAGTAGCAAATACGCTTTTAGCTTACAGTCTTTTGCTAGCGCCTTTATTTGGATAAGATTAGGCACTTTTTTAATGGTTTTAGTTCTGCTAATTAGAAAAGATTGGCGTCAAGAATTAAGAGCCGACCTTAAGAAATCAGCTAAGAATAAAAATAACAGATTTGTTTTTTTTGGCACCCAAGCTTTGGCGGCTATTGGCTCTATTTTGCAAAGCTATGCGGTTTCTTTGGGGTCAGTGGCCATAGTGATATCTTTGCAAGGCCTGCAATACGCAGTTTTGTTGATTTTGACTTTTATAATCAGCTGGCTTAATCCAAAAATTTTAAAAGAAGACAATTCGGGTAAGATAGTTTGGCAAAAAGTTTTAGCAATCTTACTTATTACTTTGGGTTTGTATTTTTTAGTGGTTTAAAATTTATATAATTTCTAATGTGGCTCGTCCCGTTAGAAATTCACAAAATATTATTTTTAATTATAAAGTGTAATGTATAAATTTGAATATTAAATTAAAAATAAGCGTATTTATAATAATTTCACGAAAATTTTCTTTAATTAGTAGCTTAAATTTTTAACGGGGTGAAAAAAGTTTTTAAGAAAAAAATATTTTGGTTTTTAATAGTCGCCATATTTTTACTTTGGCTTTTTAAGATTTAAAAACATTATCCTAATAAAATTGACTTAGTTGCCAAAGAAGATTTTTGGGGACTGACTTATTCACCGAAGTTTGCCAAAGATTTAGGTTTGGATTCCCAGGAATTATATTTAGCCATTATTGATGATTTGGAAGTTAAAAATATTCGGATTCCTATTTATTGGGATCAGGTGGAAATGAGCGAAGGGCAATTTGATTTTTCTCAATACGATTATATTTTTGATGAAGGAGCCAAAAGGGATGTGAAATTTATTGCTAATATTGGTTGGCGTTTGCCACGCTGGCCAGAATGTCATAATCCAAACTGGATAGACAAAAATGATTCGGAAAAAATTGAGTCAAGAATTATTTTTCTTTTAAAGCAAATAGTTACCCGTTATCAAAATCGACCGGAAATAGTCGCTTGGCAAATAGAAAATGAGCCATTATTTGATTGGTTTGGTGAATGTCCTAAGGGCAACAAGGAATTTTTAGAAAAGGAAGTGGCTTTGGTAAAGAATTTAGATGATAGCCGACCGATACTTATTTCCGCTTCGGGTGAGTTGTCAACTTGGAGACAGGAAGCAAAGATGGCAGATATTTTAGGCACGACTATGTATCGGGTTGTCTGGAATCCTTGGTTTAGATATGTGCGTTACCCAATACCAGATTGGTATTATCAAGTAAAATTATATCTCAACGGTTTAAGAAGGGACGAAGTAATAATCAGTGAACTTCAGGCCGAGCCCTGGGTTCCCAATGGCACTTTGGCAGATTTGGAGTTTGATGAGTATTATAAATCTTTTTCTCTTGACCAATTTAAAGCCAATCTCCAATTTGCCATCAATGTTGATTTTAAGCAAACTTATTTGTGGGGAGTAGAGTGGTGGTATGTGCAAAAGGAAAAAGGACATCCTGAATACTGGGATATTGCCCGGACTTTGTTTAAAAATCAGCAGTAAATATTAGTTAATATTTGACTAGAGTCCTTATTTTTTTAAAAAGGGACTTTTTCTTGTTTTTGGCGGATAATTCTGTTATAATTTAGGTAAATAATTAAACAAAATCAAGCAGTGAAAATAGCAAAAAAAGTCGTAATTTTTAGCATATTTTTTTTATTAACAGCTTTTCAAGCGCGAGCTTTTTCTAATGATTATACGCCTAGCGAGCCGGGTTTGGTCTACCAGAGCTATCTGGATATGGCTAATATTTATCCTAGCTGGTCAAATGACCTTAAAACAAACAAAGAAGTAGTAGTGGCTGTTTTGGATTCTGGTGTAGATTTGGATCATCCAGACTTAGTAGACAGTATTTGGAAAAATAGTGGTGAAATAGCTAGCGATGGCCTTGATAATGATAAAAATAGCTATATTGATGATTTTAGTGGTTGGGATTTTGTTGCTAGCGACAATAATCCAGAGCCAGATCTTATCGAAGGTTATGATTATACCGCTATCAATCATGGCACTATTGTAGCCGGTATTATTGCGGCTAGTTTAAATGGCACTGGTATTATTGGTATTGCTCCGCGGGCCAAGATAATGCCATTGAAAATTTTAAATGAAAAAGGTGTTGGCAATACCTTAGTCTTGGCTCAAGCCATAGATTACGCCGTAGAAAACGGCGCAGACATCATCAATTTGAGCTTAGTTGGTTCTGCTTTTGATGAAAATTTAAAAAAATCTATTAATAATGCTTATAATAGAGGAGTGATGATTGTGGCCGCTTCGGGAAATGAAAGCAATGAGGGTATTAGTCTTGACCTTTCTCCGCGCTATCCGGTCTGCGAAATGAATGCCGGCAACCAAGTTTTAGGAGTAGCGGCAGTTGATGAAAACAAAAGAATGCCTGTTTTTTCCAATTACGGCGCCAGTTGTATTGATCTTTCCGCTCCGGGAACAAATTTTTATTCTACTGTTTATAATAATGTTGAGAATACTGAATTTACTTCTTATTACAAAGGTGGCTGGAGTGGCACATCAGTGGCCGCCCCAATAGTTTCTGCTACCGCCGCCCTGATAAAAATGAATTTTTCCGATTTAAGACCTTATGACATTTATCATATTATTATAAATTCTACTAGCGATTTGCAAAAAGCCAATCCAGATAATTATGCTGATTTAGGCAGTGGCTTGGTTGATATTGGCGCGGCTTTAAATATGGCTCGGGATTATGTGAATGGTTCTATTAAAATAATTTTGGCCCCAGAAAAAAATCAAATTCCTGAAATATTAATTTTGGATCAGCAAGGCAATTTGGAAAGCAGTTTTTTGGCTTATAGCCAAAACTTTATGGGCGGAGTTGCTTTGGCAGTTGGTGATGTAAATGGCGATGGCCAAGAAGAAATAATTACCGCGCCACAAGCCGGTGGCGGACCGCATATCAGAGTTTTTGATTTAAATGGTCAGGTTTTATCGGAATTTTTCGCTTATGATTTTAAATTTACCGGTGGAGTAAAAATAGCGCTTGGTGATGTAAACGGCGACGGTCAGAAAGAAATAATTACCGCCCCGCAAGCTGGCGGTGGACCACACATCAGAGTTTTTGATTATCAAGGTAAAGTTTTATCGGAATTTTTTGCTTACGAGAGCAATTTTAGCGGCGGAGTAAATATCGCTAGTGGCGATGTAAATAATGACAGCAAAGACGAAATAGTGGTCGCTCCGGCCAGCAACCGAGAACCGGAAATAAAGGTATTTGATACCGAGCATTTAAAGAGCAGTTTCATGGCCTATGACAAATCAGTCAATTCTGGCTTAAATATTACTGTTGGTGATGTCAACAATGACACTTGGCCGGAAATAGTGGCTGTGCCAGCGAAAAATAGCGCGCCAAATATCAAGATGTTTAGCTATCGTGGCCGGCTCAAAGGGGAATTTTTGGCTTATAGCGAGCATTTGCTTTCCGGCATAAAAATTTTGGCCAAAGATATTTCTGGAGATTCTTTGCCGGAAATAATCACTTTGCCAAATAGAGGCGCGGCTTCTTTAATGAGAATATATGATAGTTTGGGTTTGGAAAAAGATAATTTTTATGTCAGAAATGTCAATGATAAAAACGGTTATTATTTTGAGATTCTGTCGCGATAATATATGAAAATCAGTGTTGTTATTCCCGCTTACAATGAGGAAAAGGTGATTATTCGTACCTTAAAAGAAGTCAAAGAATTCTTGACGAATAGTATTGATGATTTTGAGATAATTGTAGTTGATGACAAATCAAGCGACAGCACTCTGGAATTTATAAATAATTTTTCCGATATTATTGTTTTGCGCAATTTGAAAAATCACGGCAAGGGATATTCCGTTGCCAAGGGCGTCAAAGCCGCCACCGGCGATTGGATTTTATTTATGGATGCGGACAACTCTACTAGAATCATTGAACTTAATAATTTTTTCAATTAC
>JAUYFP010000097.1 GCA_030690875.1 bacterium
AAAGCCGAATGCCCTTTTGTTTGCCAAAGCAGATTGGCATGTTTTATAGCCGTGTCAATAATTTCTTGTTTAGTTACTTCTTGATACTGGCCAGTTTTGATATAATCTTTTATTTGTTTAAAAAGCCAAGGCCGACCGTATAAAGAGCGTGACAGAGCAATGCCGTCAGCTTGAGTATATTTTAAATCTGCTACTATTGACTCCACAGTTTGAAATGAGCCGTTTATCAAAAAGACTCCTTTGGGCCAGTATTTTTTAAATTCAGCTCTGGCATTTTTTAGAGCTTCTATGTCAACTGGACCAGTAAAAGGCAATTCATAGCTTCGACCATGAACGATTATGGCGGAAATTGGATAATCTTTTATAGCTGACATAAAATCAAAAACAGTAGTCTGACCTTTTTCGGGCTGGCCGGAAATATTATTGAGCCAAAGCCGAGTTTTGACGGACACAGGAATTTTTACGGAACTGATAGTAGCTTCGACTATTTTTTTTACGCTGTCTAAATCTCTCAACAAACAAATGCCACCGCCGTGCCCAGCGACTTTTTTAGCTGGACAGCCAAAATTTATATCTATACCAGCCACTCCAGTTTGTTCAACTATTTTAGCGGCTTTGGGATACAGATCAGCGCGTTTGCCAAAAATTTGTACTACTACTGGCTGTTCGCTGGCTTTATATTCCAATAGCTTCAAGCTTTTTTTACTATCATAATAAAGAGCGTCCACGGACACAAACTCAGTGTGGACCACATCGGCTCCCCACATTTTGCAGATTTGACGCCAAGCCGAATCAGTAATGCCAGCCATCGGCGTGGTAGTGATTAACGGCTTTTGAATTTTTTGCCAGAAATTTTCCATATTTTTACCCCCTCTTTTTCTCCCCCTCCGCCCAGTGGGCGGTCACCCTGTGGGTGAAGGGGGAGATGTCCCGACCTCTCGGCCCTGAGCTCGAGGCCGAAGGGGCGAAGTCGAGGGACAGAGGGGGTATATTAGCAGAAATAGCTATTTTTTTCAAATTAATACCACCTTTTACGACGGAAATAGCTTAAAAATAAAGCTATAATAGTAAAGATAATGCCCAAAATGAAATAAAAATCATATTTTAGGCCTATTATAGGCGTATGGTTAGCATTCATGCCGAAAATTGAAGCTACTAAGTTGGCTGGAATCATAATCACCGAAATGATAGTCAGAGTTTTCATGATGTCATTTAGGCGGTAGGATATCAGCGATTCGTTAGTTTCTTGAAAAGCATTGATGTTTTCTTTTTGGGTTTCCAAAATATCCCAAATATCTTTGGTACGGTCTAAAATATTACTAAAATAAATATTGAGCTTATCAGGCATAAAAAATTTACTATGGCTAGCCATGAGTTTTTTGATGATATTTTTGTGGGCCTGCATTATTCTTCTAAAATCCACAATATTTCTTTTGATATAGAGTATTTCCTTGACTAATTTTTTTTCCTCGCCTTTAAATATTTTTCTTTCAATATCTTCTATGTCTTGACTAATATGGTCAAGCATAGGAATAGTATAATTTTGTAGCCGATGCATTATTTCGTAGAGCAAAAATATCGGATGGCTGGCCATCATAAATTTTTCCTGGGTAAACTGATTATTTTTTGCTTCGCTGAAAAAATTATTAACAGTGCCAACTAAACCATGGTTTACGGTAATAAGAAATTTTGAGCCAATAAAAAAATCTACTTCGCTAGATTCAATTTCCCTTGTTTTTCTGTTATAAACAGGGAAAGTAAGTATCATAAAAATATAATGACTGTATTCGCTGATTTGTGGCCGCTGGGATTTTACCAAACAGTCTTCAATGTCCAGCGGGTGGAAATCATATTCTTTTTGCAAGTATTCAAGCTGTTCTCGGCTGGGCTTTTCAATATGAGTCCACTGAATATTTTTTGTTTTTATTTTATCAATTTGCATATTTTGTTTATCCTGACATTATTATAATACTTTTGCCGGTCATTTGTAAAGAAGGCCTTTGGAGAAATAGAGTATTTTATGGTATAATTGTTTATAGTTTAAAATGTTTTATGATATACGGCAGTCAAAAAGTAATTAAAACAAACTCTCAGGCGCGTAGCTTTGGCAATAAGGCTGGTAGCGATTGGCGAGGCCGTATTTGGAATTCTAATATCTTTTCTTTTTTTTTGGTGATACTTTTGATATTATCTTTTGTAAAAGTAAGTAAAGAAGTCATTTTGCGTTACGAGATAAACAAGGAAATAAAAGAACTGGAAACTCAACTAGGCGAGTTGGAAGATAAAAATCAAAAAATGGAGCAATTGGTCGCTTATTTAAACACCGAAGAATATGTTGAAAAGCAGGCTAGATTGAAGCTCAATTTGTCCAAACCCGGTGAGAAGCAAATTTTTTTGACTGGCAATGAGTCAGTGGATGACTTAGAAGTGTCTGGTGATGATTCACCAAACATAATGAAATGGTATGATTATTTTTTTAATTAGACTATGAAAAAGAGAATTATTTGGGTGTTAGCTATAGTAATTGTGATAGCTTTGACGCAAGTCGGCTTGGTTAAATTAGTTTATGCCCATAAATTAAGCGACAATATCTCTAATATAGTTGCCTTAGTTTATAATCTCAAGGCTGGGGAAGTAAAGAATGACGCTGGCGGTTTTAAAGTTTATTTAAAGGATTATTTTGAGCATAAATTTTTTGTAGAGAAATTTATTGATAAGCAATTAGCCGGAACTATCAGCGCTCAGCCCTTAATAACTCAAGAACCTACGCCGGAGGAGCTTGAAGACTTAGTTTGGTTAAAAATTTTAAAAGACGCTTGGCTGGAAAAAATTGCCCAAGATAATGATATTAGTGTCATTGAGGAAGATTTAAAAGCTTATTTTGAAAGTTACGGCGGAGAAGAGCTCTTAAAGCAAGACATTAGTGAATACGGCATATCTTATGAACAGTACAAGAGATTGGTTGTTGATTATTATATTTTAGAAGCAAAGATTCAGCAATATTTTTTGGCCACTTACGCTGATAAAATTAGCGCTCAAAAAGCGCAAGAGGCCTATGCTTTATTGGAGTCGGAAAATGGTGAAAATTTTGATGAAGTAGTCAAAAATTATTCTGATGATAAGCGTTATTCTGAAAATAGTATTTTTTTGACGGCCAGTGAATTGGTCGGCTATTATGCGCCAATAAAAGATTTGCAAGAGGGAGATTTTAGCAAAATAGTGACGGTACCCGGCGCTTATGCGATTTGGAAGTTAAATTCAATTTTAGAAGATGCTAGTGCTAAAGTTTGGGAAATAAGAGGTGTATTTATTTCTACTCAAACTACGGATGAATTTTTAAATGAGTATTTGGCCGCTTCAAAAGTGGAGAAATTATATTAAAAAAATTATGATAAAATTAATAAATCTATCAAAAAGTTATCATAGCGGAAAAATTCAAGCGATCATAAATGTGACGGCTCATATTAAGCCGGGTGAATTTGTTTCTATAGTCGGGCAAAGCGGTTCCGGAAAATCTACGATTGTAAAATTGATTATTGCCGAGGAAAGACCAGACTCCGGAAAAATTATTATCGGTGGCTGGGATATTATTGGCATAAAGGAAAGGGAAATTCCCACTCTAAGACGGCAATTGGGAGTGATATTTCAGGATTTCAAATTGTTGCCTAAAAAGACTGTTTTTGAAAATGTGGCTTTTGCCATGCAGACTTGCGGTTTTCGCCCTAAAGAAATCAAAAAAATAGTTGATCAAATGCTGTCTCTAGTTGGCCTCAAAGGTAAAGAAAATCGTTATCCACATCAGCTTTCTGGTGGCGAACAGCAAAGAGTGGCTATTGCCAGAAGTTTGGTGCATAAGCCAAAATTGCTTATTGCTGATGAGCCGACCGGCAACCTTGATTCTATCAATACCAGAGAGATTATAGATTTACTGAAAAAGATTAATAATATGGGCACGACTGTAGTTTTAGTTACCCACAATAAGGACGTGGTCAACGGTTTACATAGCCGGGTTATCACCTTAGATAGCGGACAAATAATAAGTGATCAAGAGGACGGAAGATATTTATTATAAATAATTCCCGCAGTTTTTGCGGGACTATTAAAGAGTAATAATTAACTTGCACAAAAAGGTGCGGGGTAAAATAAATATGATAAATTTAATAAGGATTTTCAAATTTGCCATTCAGGGATTTTTTAGGAATTTTTGGTTGTCTCTCGTAACTATTACCATGATGGTTATGGCGGTTTTATCAGTGACAATCCTAGTAGCTATGGACTATGTCAAAGAGGCGACAATTACCGGAGTGGAAAACAAAATTGACATTTTAGTGGAATTGAAAATGGGAATCAGTAAAGAAGAAGTCCAAAATTTTGTTATTGATTTGGAAAGACTGGCAGAAATACAAAACATCAGGATTATCAGTCCGGAGGAAAATAAAGAATTATTTAAGCAATATAATATTAATAATAGTATTAATAAAGTGTTGGATCTATACGAGGAAGAGGAAAATCCTTTTTCTTATTTTCTAGCCATTCAAGCTTATGATTTAAATCAATACCCGACTATTTTAGAGTTTATTAATCAGGACAAGTATGTTAATTTAGTGGAG
>JAUYFP010000003.1 GCA_030690875.1 bacterium
TTTATGTTCACTCTCCTTAGTTTTGCCTTTGCCGACTAAAGACCTAAAAGTCTCAACAGTAGAACTGACCACCAAATCTCTTAAAATAAAATTTACTTTTGCTTCCTGAGTTTTAGCCTCTTCTGACTCTTCATCTTCCAAAACAAATCTTTCTTTATCATGTTTAGTAGAGGCTTTTTGCATTCTCTCAGCCATAGAACCTAGAAGATAGGCGCCTCCTCTAAAAGCACCTAGTCCAGTAGCCATAAAGGCAGTATTCAAAGCATCTCTGGCAATTTTAGCGCCCTTGGTTTTATTTTGAATATAGGCATTCAAAGTTTCCTGAACCCTATCTTGTTTTTCTTCTTCTAATTCTTTACCCTTGGTCGCATATTCTTGATCTAAAGATTCCAAACGATCAAGTAAAACCTTTTTCTCTTCAGACGATATATTTTTTGAAGCTTCAATAATTTCTTTTACTTTTGCTTTTTCGCCTTTGGCTAGTGATTCTTTAATACTAGATTTTTCTTTTCTAACTTCGCCTTTTTGTTTTAGATAATTATAAATATCGCCTTTCCCTACAACAACCAGAGCCAAATCAGTAGCAAATTTTATACCAAAAACAGTGCTGACAGTGTCATAAGCAGTTTTGACTAAAAATCCTCTTCCCTCTTTGGTTTTGGCAAGCTCTTTGGTGCCTTTGCCAAATTTTGCTATGTTTTCTATGACTTTCTTAAACTTTTTTCCCTTAGCTATTTTTTTATCTTCTTCGGGTTTTGGTAAACCAATTTCCCCGCCTTCTCTTATAACTTTTAATTTTTCCTTAAATTCCTGAAAGCTAATTTCTATTTCCTTTTGCCTCTGCTCAAAAGACATAGAATCATCTTCTACTATTTGCTCTGCCTTAATCTCTAAAATATTATTAATATTATCAAGATAAACAATTTTTTCTTCTCCATCTGCTTGACTAGACAATTCAGCATATAAAGCGTCCACTTCAATAGTAAGTGAATCTATTTTTTCATTTACGAATGCTATCAATCGTTCTCTAATAGTTTCTGGATTTTCTTTAGCTTCTTCTGGTTCAGATAAAGCTTCTTTGTCAGCTTCTTTTATACTTTCTTCCGATTTTTTATTCTCAACATCTCCGGACGCCTTTTCTCCATTATCTTTATCTGATACAACAGCGTCTTTATCTACTGGCAACGATTCATCCAAACTAGCTACTGCCTTAGGACTTTGAGGTTTTGCTTCTTGCATAGTTACTTCCACTGACTCCTGAGGATCAACTTGCTCTTTGTCAACAATATTCCCTATCTCTGTCAAAAACTCTTGAAATTTTTCCTCTACTAATTTTGGCTTTTCTTCATTGCCAAGTTTGTTATCAACAACTAGCTCTTTGGCAGTGGCCAAAAAATTATCATATTTTTCCCGCAACAATTTAGCAATTTTTTTATCTTTGACCGAGCCTATGGCTTCAAATACGCTACTATAAGCCATTTGCTCATACTCCTTTAAATCAGTAAACGTAAACTCACTAGCGCCTGATTGTGTTTCTGGTGTATTAGCGTCTAATTTTTTATCGGCCTGTTTGGGCGCATTAAGCCCCATGTTGCTTTCCAGACTTTTAATTTTTTTAACGCTTTCCTTCGTCAAAATTTCTATTGCTCCTTTTTTTTGCGCTTCAGGAAATCCCTCGCCATCGGCTTTTAATTTATCTCTGACACTTACTTCAAAATCAGCTAATGTCTGCTCTATTTGGCTTATTTCCTTATCAAAATTTTCTCCCACTGGCAAAGACTCTTTTGATTGTGCTCGCCACAATTCCTTTAAATTAGTAACTCTAGCTGTAAGTTCAGCTATTCTGCGATTAGCAAAAATTTCTAGATCATTTTCAGCATTTTCCGGACTAGGAGAAGCTAAATCTTTATTAATTTCCTTTGGCATAATATTTAAAATTCACTATTAATTTTATCCAAAATAGCATCTATTTGATCCTTTTCCTGAGAATTTTGATAATTGCTTATTTTTAAATCAACATTTTTTTTGACTTTATCTATTTCTAATTCGGCGGACTGATAAGCACCATCTATCAACTGCTGAGTATTTTGTTTATTTGGCTCCATATTATAAATTCTCCGTTAACTTTCGCATTTTTTCAATAGTATCTTTTTCCAAATCGGCCTCTTTCTGATCATATTCATTTTTTATGTTCGTCAAATCTTTTTTAAAATCTTCATCAATATTTTTGCTTTGTTGATTCATATACTGAGCTTCCAAAACATCCACCAGCTTTTCCAATTGCTCCAAAGACATTTCCGGCAATAGCGTGAGCCAAGCCTCTTTTTGCTCATCATCAATATTGGCGGCGGACAATAAAAAAGCCAGTCTCTGACCCTTGGCCTTAGCTAGTCCCTCTAATTCCTGTTGATTTAAATTTTGTTGATCGTTAGCCATAAATTTATTTTATTATCTATATTATAACTCTTTTTTATAAAAAATAAAAGGTCGCCGACGCTTTCGTTGAGATGTGACTCAACTAAGCGTCGGCGACCGAATGTTACTCCTTTCTAGATAGTAGTGTTCGTGGGCGGAGCCGGAGGCGCCGGAGGCACAGTGCCACCAAAAGCCTTAATGGCCACCGCCAGAGAACTCATCAACTCCTGCCCCTGATTGGGAAGCATGGCGAAGAACTTGTTGTTACCGCCATAGAGCTGCAAGGTCTGGTAGTATCCCATCACCGTAGCCAGTGACGGATCCTTCTTAAGTGCCTCAGACAGCGGTTGCAAAGTGTTGAGCAATCTGAAACCCTCACCCTTGGCTGTCTCAGCGATTTGTCTAGCTTCATTTTGAGCTTTCTCAATCAGCTGTTCAGCCTCTTTCACGGCCTCGGTAGCTTCCAAGATGACCTTGGGCGGGTTACAGTCACCCACCTCAACACCACGCAGATCCCAGCCGTATTTCCTCAGCTCTTTCCCTAGATATTCTTCAAAAGTCACAGGAACGTCGTCCATCATGAACTTTGCTGTCTTGGAGCGCAGAAGCTTGATGATCGTTGCCTGTGTCATGGTCATACGACCCAGGAAGCGCGCCACTGCCGGTCTGATTATCTTACGCTTAACGAAGCCAATTTCATCGACTCTGTCTTCCTTGGCCATAGGCAGATACAAACCAACATCCATGTACTTCCAAACGGAAACGTTCAATTCTACCGTCACTTCCGGTTCAAACTTGAGTTCACCTTTCAGATCATCAGCATCATACTCGTCGAGCTCATTGCTCTTCGGGTATGGAATGCTGATTGTGGAGAATGGATCGCAGACAAAAGTGTCAATTTCCAAGACCTCTTCCGGAAAGAAATAGGCCCTGAGAAAGTTCGATGGTAGCCAAACGGAGAAGCGCAGGTTGGTGTTGGTTCCCTTACGGAAACACCGCTTGT
>JAUYFP010000073.1 GCA_030690875.1 bacterium
TTTTTCTTTGTTTAAATAAGGTTTTTTCTACATTGACTTTTGAGCCCAATTTTATTTCAATTTACTAAAGAAACATTAAAAAATTGGCTTTTTATATGACTTATCAGCAATTAAAAAATAGCTTTTTAGAATACTTCGAAAAACAGGGCCATAAAGTCATTGGCTCAGCTTCGCTAATTCCCGACAATGACCCAACAGTTCTCTTTACTACTGCTGGTATGCATCCTCTGGTTCCCTATCTAATGGGTGAAAAGCACGCTTTGGGCAAACGGCTGGCCAGCTGTCAAAAGTGCATTCGCACCAGTGATATTGATGAAGTAGGCGATGGCACGCACCATACTTTTTTTGAAATGCTTGGCAATTGGTCTTTGGGCGATTATTTTAAAAAAGAAACTATAAAATTTTCTTGGGAATTTTTAACCCAAGTTTTAAAATTGGACAAAGACAGAATCGCCATTTCCATTTTTGGCGGCAACAGCGATGTGATTGACTATGATAGCGAGTCGGAAAAATACTGGCTGGAATTAGGACTAAACAAAGACAGAATCGCCAAAGTCAGCGAAAACTGGTGGGGACCGGCCGGACTAAGCGGACCATGTGGACCGGACACGGAAATGTTTTATTGGACTGGCCAAGACCAAGCGCCAAAAATTTTTGATCCAGAAGATAAAAAATGGGTAGAAATCTGGAATGATGTTTTGATGGAATACAACAAAATTGCTGAGGGTAAATTTGAAAAATTAAAGCAAAAAAATGTTGATACTGGCATGGGCTTAGAAAGAACTTTAGCCGTATTAAACAACTATGATGATAATTATTTGACCGAATTATTTCAGCCGATAATTAAAAAAATAGAGGATTTATCCGGCAAAAAATATGCCAGTGATAAAAAAATATTTCGGATAATTGCCGACCATATAAGAAGCGCCGTTTTTATTATGGGTGATCCCAAGGGTGTCGGCCCATCAAATAAAGACCAAGGTTATGTTTTGAGACGACTAATTAGAAGAGCAATAAGGTATGGCAAAAATCTGGAAATAAAAAATAACTTTTGTCTTGAATTGGCCAAAATTATAATTGAAAAATATAAAGCAGATTATCCAGAGCTGGAAAAAAATCAAATATTTATTACTACTGAGCTGGAAAAAGAGGAAAATAAATTTCAAGCCACTTTGGAAAAAGGACTGCGTGAATTTTATAAACAAAAAAATATAGACGGCAAAATCGCTTTTTTGCTTTTTTCTACCTACGGCTTTCCGCTGGAAATGACTGAGGAATTGGCCAAAGAAAACAATATTAAAATAAATAAAACTGATTTTGAAGCCGAATTTCAAAAACACCAAGAGCTTTCCCGCACAGCCAGCGTTGGTATGTTCAAGGGCGGTTTGGTTGACGATAACTACAATACCAAGCGCCATCATAGCGCCGCTCATTTGCTTTTGGAAGCTCTTAGGCGAGTTTTAGGACCGCACGTTGAACAAAAAGGCAGTAATATCAATCAGGAAAGAATCCGCTTTGACTTTTCCCACAATGAAAAAATGAGCGATGAGCAAAAAAAACAAGTAGAGGATATTGTTAATGAACAGATAAAAAAAGCTCTGCCAGTTAATTGTGAGGAAATGCCCTTGGCAAAAGCTAAAGAAGTCGGCGCGACTGGCGTTTTTGAACACAAATACGGCGATAAAGTAAAGGTTTATTCTATGGGTAAAAGTTCCTCAATAAGCTCGGAGATTCCTTTTAGTCGGGAAATCTGCGGTGGACCGCATGTAGACAATACCAAAGAACTAATCAGCTTTAAAATCACTAAAGAAGAATCATCTTCGGCCGGCGTCAGGCGCATCAAAGCGATTTTAGGCAAAAATAATTAAGAAAAATATATGCAAATAAAAATTTATAGCCAAAATTTTGACTTGACTGAATCATTTAAGGAATATTTAGATGAAAAAATTTCCCATTTGGATAAATATCAGGAAAATATTTTAGATCTTCAAGTGTCTTTAAAAAGAGATCAGCATCACAAAAAAGGTGAGGTATATAGCGTGGAAGTAAAAATAGTTTTGCCTCAGAAAAAATTCATTATTATCAAAGAAAGCGATTCTGATCCCAGAAGAGCGGTAGATATGGCGCAAGAAAAAATCGCCCGTCAATTGATAAAAAACAAAAACAAAAATATTTCTAAACTCCGAAAAAATATTAAAAGTTTTAAATCACTAAAATTCTGGAAAAGAAAAGACAGTTAAATTTATGAAATTTTTGGAAAAATTATTTGGCGATCAGAATGAAAAATTTCTCAAAGGCCTTGAACCAATCATAAAAAAAATCACCGAAAAAGAAAATGAGCTTTTGAAACTGGCTGACGAAGAAATAAAAGCCAAATCATTAGAGCTCAAAAAAGAGGTTCAAAGTGGCGCTAAACTAGATGATGTTTTGCCCACGGCTTTTGCCTTAGTGAGAATAGCGGCTCAGCGCACGCTTAAACAAAGGCATTTTGATGTCCAGCTTATGGGTGGCATAGTGCTTCATCAGGGACAAATCGCGGAAATGAAAACCGGTGAAGGTAAAACCCTGACTTCCACCTTGCCGATATATTTAAACGCTCTGAAAGGCAAGGGCGTGCATGTGATTACAGTCAATGATTATCTAGCCAAACGTGACGCTGTTTGGATGGGACAAATTTATGATTTTTTGGGTTTATCAATCGCCACTATACAACATGATGTTTCTTTTATTTATGACAAAACACATAGCTCAAGCGATGATGATAAAAATAGAGACCAAGGTGTTAAAGTAGTTATGGATTATTTACGGCCAGTTAATCGTCGCGAAGCTTATCAAGCGGATATTACTTATGGCACTAATAACGAATTTGGTTTTGATTATCTTAGAGACAACATGGCTCAAGATTTGGAGCGTCAAGCTCAACGCGGTCTTCACTACGCCATTGTTGATGAAGTTGATAGCATCTTAATTGATGAAGCCAGAACACCATTGATAATTTCCGCGCCGGCTGAGGACTCTACTAGCAAATACCAGCAATTTTCCCAACTAGTTTCGGGACTGACTGAAAATAGTGATTACAATATAGATGAAAAAATGCGCGCCTGCACCTTGACTGAAGAAGGCATTAAAAAAATGGAAAAAATGCTGGGCGTAGATAATATTTATGAAAGCCATGGCATTGAAACCGTCCATCATTTGGAGCAATCTCTAAAAGCTAAAACTTTATTTGCGCGCGACCGAGACTATGTAATCAAAGATGGCGAAATTATAATTATTGACGAATTTACCGGCCGAATGATGCCCGGACGAAGATATAGCGAAGGCCTACACCAAGCTATTGAGGCCAAGGAAGGCGTCAATGTCCAAAAAGAAAGCATGACTTTAGCCACGATTACTTTTCAAAATTATTTTAGAATGTACAAAAAATTAGCTGGTATGACTGGTACAGCCGCTACTGAAGCCGAAGAAATGGCCAAAATTTATAATTTAGATGTAACAGTTGTTCCTACTAACAAAGATTTCATCAGAAACGATAGAAAAGATAAAATTTATCAAAATACCCGTGGCAAACTAAAATCTATTGTTAAAGAAATATCAGCGCGACACAAAAGCGGACAGCCAGTATTAGTAGGCACTATTTCCATAGACAAAAATGAAGAACTAGGCGCTTTGCTGGAAAAAGCCGGCATTCCCCATCAGCTTTTAAACGCCAAATTCCACGAAAAAGAAGCGGAAATTATTGCCCAAGCTGGCCACAAAGGCGCAGTTACTGTGGCCACTAATATGGCCGGCCGAGGCGTGGATATTATTTTAGGCGGCACGCCATACAATAAAGATAAATATGAAGAAATCATCAAATTGGGTGGCCTGCATGTCATGGGCACTGAACGTCACGAATCAAGGCGAATTGATAATCAGTTAAGAGGCCGCGCTGGCCGTCAAGGCGATCCCGGATCATCGCAGTTTTATATTTCCATGGAAGACGACTTGATGAGAATTTTCGGTTCGGACCGCATGAAAAACATGATGTCGGCCTTGGGTATTGCCGAGGACACGGCCATTGAAAATAAAATAATTTCCAATTCCATTGAATCAGCCCAAAAAAAAGTGGAAGGGCATAATTTTGATATTAGAAAACACTTGGTTGAATACGATGATGTTATCAATAAACACCGCCAAGTAATTTACAAAATTCGTCAAGATCTTTTGGGATTATTTTCCGACAAAGAGCATAAAACTGAGAAAAGTTCTCAGGATATTGTTTTGGATTATATCTTTGCTGAAATTGAAAATATTATTTCTTTCCATACATTAGTAGAAAAAAATAATGGCGATTTTGATCCTAAAGAAATCATTGAAACACTGCGTTCAATTTTTCCTATTGACTCCGTTGAAGAGGAAAAAATCAAAAATCTGCTA